>CAYFLE010000001.1:0-2065 GCA_964343645.1 uncultured Chitinophaga sp.
GTGCTAGATAGCAATTCAGCAAAACCATTTTCGGTTAGCTCCTCTTTCATGGGATTCACAATTTCAACAGGGTACATAGTCTATTTTTTAGCTTTTACAAAGGTAAACAATCCTACAGTTGGAACCATTCTTTAAGAGAACTTTCACAAAAAACTAGTCGAATAACTGACAGGAAAAGGTAAAACCAGCGTCTATTCAATTAGTATACAAAAGAATCTTTCTCATAAGCAGTTGGTTTTGGTTTACCGCCCTTCGTTTCAACGAAGGGCTATTTTTTTCCCAACGTTTTACGAATCGTTGCTACTTCTATATCAACAATACTACTTGCCTTGTTGCCAAAATTTGTGCGGACATAAGTTAGAATTGCAGCAATTTCTTTATCAGTCAAATAAGAGAATGATGCCATAGGGTTAAAATAAGTCTCGTCTTGCACCTCAATCGGTTCATTCAATCCTTTAAGCAAAATGGAGATTAATCTCTTTTTATCCCCTATTGTGAAATCGGGCAATGCTTATAAGAGGTAAAAAAGTAAAAAATTGAAATAATGATTTTTGAAATGCTTTCGACATAATCATTTTTCGTTATAAGAAATTTTCCAAACCCAGCCTTTCGAGTCATCTGATACTAATAGTGATCCATCTGCGGCCATGGCCAATCCACAAGGCCTATGTTGTGCTTCGCGAGGACTCATAATTTTCCCTTTTCCAGTAAAACCATCTGCAAATATTTCCCAATCACCTGTGGGAATTCCATTTTTCATAGGCAAAAACACTACATAAAATCCTTCTTGAAATTCGGGGTTTCTGTTCCAGCTGCCATGAAAGGCAATAAAAGCTCCATTTCGGTATTTTTCAGGAAACTGTTTACCCGTGTAAAAAAGTAATGCATTAGGAGCCAAATGACCTGGAAATGCTGCTAATGGAGTCGTTGCATTGGGTGCACCCTCTTTTTTACCATCTCCTCCAAATTCAGGAGAGAGAATTTTCTTGTTTTGGAATTGATCCCAGTATACGTAAGGCCAACCACCGTCTTGCCCCTTCTTTAGCCGATAAAAGGTTTCCGCTGGGAGCTCCGCACCCAACTTTGCATCGTAGAGTTGCGGAAAATGTTGAAATAATAAATCCCTCCCATGAACAGTTACATATAAATCATCTACTTCTTGATTCCAATCCAACCCCACTACATTTCTTAAACCCGTTGCATAGCGTATACCTTGTGCGTAGGTTTGTTCTAACGCACTCGAAGAAAATCGCCAAATCCCACCAGCAGAATCTAAAATTGGACAAGGCATTTGACCCGGCGAACCAGCTTTACGATCCTCCACTTGACAAATGTTAGAAGGAGCGCCAATATTCACATAAATAAATCCTTTGTCGTCGAGTGTGATAGACTTTGAAGCATGCTGCCCTTTATCTACTAAGCCAAACACAATTCTTTCAGGATTAGTGGGAGCAAGGGGCACATAGTTCTCATCTAGTTTGTAACGGAATATGGCATTATTCGAAGAGGCATATAGATAGTGACCTTGCAGCGCGATTCCCGTACCGATGTAATTTCCAAAGAGCAAACTATCTTCATATAAACCATCACGATCTAAATCGCGCCATAAAACAATTCCTGCCCCTTCTCGCAGTTTTTCAAGTTTTAAAAAAAGATTTCCATTGGGAGCTGTAGCAATGTGTCGAACACGACCTTGATTTTTCACTAAGGCAGTGGCCTTAAATTGAGAAGGTAGCCGCAAAGTCACTTCAGACTGTGACCAACCTGTAAAAAAAAGTATAGAAAAAATTAATAAAAGAAATGATTGCTTTTTCATTAGTAACCCAAAATTTTAAGCATGCTTTGAGCTGTTTGCTGTTTAGCATACACCCAGTCTGTTAGTTTGCCATTTTTATCATGCCCCACAATCACATGTTTGGGGGAAGGTATCAAGCAGTGTTTAATTCCCCCGTATCCACTAATTTGATCTTGATAGGCGCCTGTATGAAAGAACCCAACATAAAGCGGTTCTTTTGTTCCATTTGTTTTTGGCTTTTCCGCGAAGTGGCGGTCTTTTTTGCCTCAG
>CAYFLE010000001.1:2075-28806 GCA_964343645.1 uncultured Chitinophaga sp.
AAATACTTCATTGATATGTTCTTCAGAATCATAATAATCATGACTATCACAGGTGATTCCTCCTAATACGACTCGTTGATAATCTTGATCCCATTTATTGACTGGCAGCATTAAAAATTTTTCACCAATTCCCCAGGTATCGGGCAGTGTGGTAATAAAAGACGAGTCAATCATATACCAGGTTTCGCGGTCGTTTTGTACTTTTTCAGCAGTGACACTAAAAAGATGCGCCATACTCTCTCCTACTGTAAAACTTCCAAATTCGGTGAAGATATTTGGCATAGGCACTTTGGCTTTTTTACAAGCCACTTTTATATTTCTAACAATTTCATTAATCATAAATTGGTAGTCATAATCAAATCCCAATGAATGTTTAATTGGGAAACCTCCGCCGATATTAATAGAATCCAATTCTGGACATATTTTTTTTAATTGGCAATACAGGTTAATTACTTTATTCAGTTCACTCCAATAATAGATATCGTCTTTAATGCCTTTGTTTAAAAAAATATGAAGCATCTTCAGTTGAAACTTACTTTCATATCCTTCTATGCGGTCTACGTAAAACTCCAATACATCTTTTGCACGAATTCCCAATCTGGAAGTATAAAAGGGGAAATTTGGCTCTTCTTCAGCAGCCACCCGTATGCCTAACTTAAAAGGTACTTTTACTGCTTGCGCGTAATCCTTCAACTCTTCTTTGTTATCTAATACGGGAATGACGTTAGTAAATCCACTATTCAATAATTGCGCAATTCTTCGGGTGTACCCCTTTTGCTTAAAACCGTTGCAAATAATAAAGGTCTCCTTACTGATTTTCTTTTTTGCATAGAGTTTTTTGATAATCTCAATATCATACGCATAAGATGTTTCCAAATGAATATCATTCTTCAATGCCTCTTCAACTACAAAACTAAAATGCGAACTCTTGGTACAATAGCAATAGTGATACTTCCCTTCATATTTGTGCTTTTTGAAAGCCGCCGCAAACATGGATTTTGCTTTTTTGATTTGAGACCCAATTTTTGGTAAGTATGTAAGTTTTAATGGAGTGCCATGCTTTGCAATCAAAGCTTTTAAATCTAATCCATTAAAATAGAGATTACCATCCTCTACTTCAATACCCTCTTGCGGAAAATTAAAGGTTTGCTTTACTAAATCCAGATAGGAATTTGACATGGCAAGTACTACGAGCGATTAATAGGTTAAAAAATAAATTGGTCACAAAACTATCATTTTAGTAGTACTTCGGCCCTATTTGGGCAAAAAAAAGGTCCGCTTCGAAAAACGGACCTTGCATACTTACTAATTTGAAATTATTTGACTTCCTCAAATGGGACATCGGTGACATCCTCCGCAGCTTGAGCGCCTGCCGCACCTGTTTCTGACTGTGGGGCTCCGCCTCCTTGAGGATTTCCCTGTGTAGCTTTATACATGTCCTCACTTGCTGCTGTCCAGGCCGCATTTAGTGCTGCTAGCTGAACATCTATAGCCGCTAGATCCTGTGATTGATGTGCCTCTTTTAACTTTTCCGCTGCTTGCTCAATGGCTGTTTTTTTATCTGCTGGGATTTTGTCGCCATAGTCCTTCAGCTGTTTTTCTGTTTGGAATAATAATGAATCAGCTTGGTTAACCTTATCCACTTTTTCACGTTCTGCCTTGTCTGCCGATTCATTGGCTTTTGCTTCCGCTTTCATGCGCTCTACATCTTCTTTGCTTAATCCTGAACCTGCTTCAATGTGAATTTTTTGCTCTTTACCTGTTCCTTTATCTTTTGCCGTCACATGCAAAATTCCATTAGCATCGATGTCAAAAGTTACTTCAATTTGAGGTACACCTCTTGGAGCCGGCGGAATGCCATCCAGATTAAAAATTCCCAAACTTTTGTTATCCTTCGCCATACTACGCTCACCTTGTAGCACATGGATTTGTACACCCGGTTGGTTATCGCTAGCGGTAGAGAAAACTTCAGATTTCTTAGTAGGAATGGTTGTATTGGCTGGAATGAGGGTTGTCATTACTGCACCCATGGTTTCAATACCTAGTGAAAGTGGTGTAACGTCTAACAATAAAACATCTTTTACTTCACCTGTTAATACAGCTCCTTGAATACCTGCACCGATCGCTACCACTTCATCAGGATTCACTCCTTTATTAGGTTTTTTACCAAAAAACTTTTCAACTATTTCTTGCACTTTTGGAATACGAGTAGAACCTCCCACTAAAATCACTTCATCAATTTGAGAAGTACTCAAACCTGCATCTTTCAACGCGGCTTCACAAGGTTTCAAACAACGAGCAAAAAGATTGTCCGCTAGTTGCTCAAATCGAGCACGGCTTAATTTTTTCACCAAGTGTTTAGGAACCCCATCAACCGCAGTGATGTAAGGAAGATTAATTTCAGTTTCTGCAGAAGAGCTCAATTCAACCTTTGCTTTTTCAGCCGCTTCTTTCAAACGCTGTAAAGCCATTGGGTCTTTGCGCAAGTCAATGGATTCTTCTTTTTTGAATTCATCAGCTAGCCAATCCATGATTACTTTATCAAAGTCGTCTCCTCCCAAATGGGTATCTCCATTGGTGGACTTTACTTCAAAAACTCCATCGCCTAATTCCAATACTGAAATATCAAACGTACCGCCACCCAAGTCAAAAACTGCTATTCGCTTATCTGTTTGAGCTTTGTCTAATCCATAAGCAAGTGCTGCAGCAGTAGGTTCGTTTACAATACGTCTCACGTTCAATCCGGCAATTTCTCCAGCTTCTTTGGTAGCTTGACGTTGCGCGTCATTGAAATAAGCAGGCACGGTGATCACCGCTTCGGTTACTTCTTGACCTAAATAATCTTCAGCGGTCTTTTTCATTTTTTGTAAGACCATTGCGCTAATTTCTTGAGGGGTATACAACCGTCCATCAATATCAATACGAACTGTATTATTGTCCCCTTTAGCAACTTTATAGCTCCAATGGGTGATTTCCTCGCCCACTTCATCAAATCGACGACCCATAAAGCGTTTTACGGAGGCGATCGTATTTAACGGATTGGTAATTGCCTGACGTTTGGCAGGATCACCTACTTTTCGTTCACCATTTTTTAAAAAAGCTACAATGGAGGGAGTTGTTCTTCTGCCCTCATCATTAGCAATAACAACAGGCTCATTTCCTTCCATTACAGAAACACAGCTGTTGGTTGTTCCTAAGTCAATTCCTATAATTTTTCCCATTTTATCTGGTTTTGCTAATAATAGTCAATCACTATGCCGACACTAATAACTGTGCTATTTTGTCAGTATTACGTCAGTATTGTCTTGAAAAAACCAAAAAAAGGGAAATTTTGACCGAATTAACTCGCAGACTATCAATATTTTGACTAGCTGAAGAACATCTTAATTTCTGCCCTTAAATGAAAAATTTCGCTGTGCCAAATAACTAAAAATAACCACCCCAATTACCGTAAAAAACTGTGCTAGGATGGGGTTTATTTCTAAGATCTCCACCTGAACTTTTAAGAGCAAGTAATTCAAAAAAAGGTTGAATAGGCAGACCATTAGGTAACGAAATAACTGGGACCTTGAACGAAGGGATGAATTAGTAAAAACAACATATTTTGACAGAAAGAAGCCAATTGGAAAGGTGACTAAAAAGGAGCATAACAAGGCGGCACTATGAGCTTTCAATGCATAAAACCCCAAATGTAGAACTGTCCCCTGTAGCCAAAAGGTATAGCTGATGAAATAGAGAAGAATTCCCACAAAAGTATTTCCACCCCCCGTAACGATGTATCGGAAAGTTTGTATAGGCATCCACTGACGAAAAGGGAGATAAAAAAAATCTATCACCGACCTAATTATTGTTGCAAGCCGCTCAAGGAATGGATTCATTATTTGCAAAATAACCAAAACAGAATTAAATCATGGCACGGTACCTTTACCTTTGCGCAGTTAGGTTATAAAAAATGTATCTATTACAAGAAATAAAACCACTTATTGCTGCTCAAGTGAGCGAACTTCTTGGTCTTCCCTATTCAGAAAAAGACCTAGTCATTCAACGGACTAAACCCGAATTTGAAGGGGATTACACCTTGGTTTTATTTGGAATTGCTAAACAGTATAAAAAAAATCCTGATGAATTCGGGAAAGAACTCGGGTCAACTATTTGCGCAAAACACCCAACCCTTTTTAGTCAATTCAATGTGGTAAAAGGTTTTTTAAACCTAAGTATTGAAAATAACTATTGGATTCAGTTTTTAAATGTTTCTTATACCAATCCCTCCTTTGGCTTTCATGCTTTAAATGGGAAAAAAGTGATGGTGGAATACTCTTCACCCAACACCAACAAACCGCTTCACCTAGGTCACCTACGAAACATATTTCTTGGTTGGAGTACTGCTGAAATTCTAAAACAATGCGGCTATGAAGTAGTAAAAAGTTGCGTGGTGAACGATCGAGGTATTCATATTTGTAAAAGTATGATTGCCTGGCAATTATTTGCAAATGGCGCAACACCTGAAAGCACGAATCAGAAGGGAGATCATTTTGTGGGAGACTATTACGTTAAATTTAATGAGGAATACAAAAAGCAGGTAGAGCAATTAACAAAAGAAGGAGTGGCTACTGCGGAGGCTGAAAAAGAGGCGCCAATTATGAAGGCAACTCAGCAGATGTTGTTGGATTGGGAAAATGGTAAAAAAGAGGTCCTCGATCTTTGGTCAAGAATGAATGAGTGGGTTTACCAAGGCTTTGACGCCACCTACCAGAAAATTGGAGCAGATTTCCAAAAAACATATTACGAGAGCAAAACTTACTTACTGGGTAAAGAATTTGTAGAGCAAGGTTTGAATCAGGGCGTCTTTTATAAAAAGGATGATGGAAGTACCTGGATTAACTTAACTGATGATGGACTCGATGAAAAGTTAGTACTTAGAAAAGACGGTACTTCTGTTTATATCACACAAGATCTTGGCTTAGCCGATCAAAAATTCAATGAATATCATTTTGACCAGAGTATTTATGTGATTGCTGATGAGCAGAATTATCACATGAAAGTACTTCAATTGATTTTGCAAAAACTGGGTAAATCCTATGCCAAGGGAATTTATCATTTAAGTTATGGGATGGTAGAACTTCCCAGCGGAAGAATGAAAAGTCGAGAAGGAACGGTAGTGGATGCCGATGACTTAATTGAAGAGATGGTACAAGTAGCGAAACAAAAAACAGAAGAGCTAGGAAAAGTAAAAGACTTCTCGGCGTCAGAGTTAGAGGAATTATATCAAACGTTAGCGCTAGGGGCTCTCAAATTTTATTTACTACGCGTCGATCCTAAAAAGAAAATGATCTTTAATCCGCAAGAGTCTATCGATTTTCAAGGATTTACTGGGCCATTTGTGCAATACACGCATGCTCGTATTTGCTCGATACTTAGAAAAGCTGGGCAACCAACCTCTAAATCGATTTCCGTCAAATTAGAAAAAGAAGAGAGAGATTTACTGGTTTCCTTAGAACAATTCCCGCTTGTAATCGAACAAGCAGTGGAAGAGCATAATCCGGCAGTAATTGCCAACTATGTATATGGTATTGCAAAATCCTTTAATGGTTTTTATACACAACATTCTATTATGCAAGCTCCAAGTGCTGATACAAAAGAATTACGGTTACGTCTCTCCTCTCTTACTGGGCAGGTAATCAAAACATCGCTTTCCCTTTTGGGGATTCAAGCTCCTGCTAGAATGTAAATGCTAGGATAAAATAATAGCTGCTAGTGCAGGCAGCTGTATCGTCACACTCACTCGCTTTTCCTTTCGAGAAAGTATTTTGGTAGGAATTTCTTGATTTAAGATCAATCCAGCGCCGCCCCATTCTTGTTCATCACTATTAAAAATCTCTTTCCACTTTAATTTTCCACGTAACTCCAGCTGCCAATCTTTTCGAACTACAGGAGTCATATTTAAAATAACATAAATAGAATTACCCTTTTTGGAGACACGACGATACACCGCAACGGACTCCTGTCGATGATTCAAGTCAACCCATTCAAATCCTGAGGGGGAATATTGTTGATCATACAATGCTGGAATTGTAGAAAGTAAATTATTCAGTTTACTCACACATTTTTGAAGTCCCCTATGAATCGGAAATTGCAACAATCCCCAATTGAGTTCGCTTTTATAATCCCATTCGTTTGTTTGGCCAAATTCACCGCCCATAAACAAGAGCTTTGCACCTGGGTGTGTCCACATGTAAGTGTAAAGTAGCCGTAGGTTCGCAAATTTTTGCCATTCATCACCTGGCATTTTATAAATTAAAGGGCTTTTACCATGGACTACCTCATCATGACTAAGCGGTAATAAAAAGTTCTCGTCGTAATAATACATCATACTAAAGGAGAACTTATCTTGTTGATGTGTCCGGTAGAGAGGATCAGCTTTAAAATAAGAAAGTGTGTCATGCATCCACCCCATCATCCACTTCATTCCAAAACCAATTCCATCTTGAAAAGTGGGTCGAGAAATTCCTGGCCAATCAGTCGCTTCCTCTGCGATTGTTTGAACAGCAGGGAAATCACGATAAATAGTTTCATTTAATTCTTTTAGAAATTGTATCGCTTCTAAATTTCCATTGCCACCAAATTGATTTGGCTCCCACTCACCTTCTTCGCGCGAATAATCTAATTTCAACATCGATGAAACAGCATCTACTCGAATTCCATCAATATGAAAATGATCAAACCAAAAACAGGCACTACTAATTAGAAAAGATTTCACTTCTCCCCTTTCATAATTGAAAATATAACTGTTCCAATCCGGGTGAAACCCCTTTTTGCGATCTGCATATTCATACGTATGTGCTCCATCAAATAAATAAAGCCCATGTGCGTCATGTGGAAAATGTGAAGGCACCCAATCCAATATTACTCCTATACCCGCCTGGTGTAATTGATCAATAAGATACATGAGGCCTTGTGGGTCGCCAAAGCGTGAGGTGGGCGCAAAAAATCCAGTCACCTGATATCCCCAGCTTCCATCAAAAGGATATTCCATGATCGGCATGAATTCAACATGGGTGAACCCCATCTCAAGTATATAGGGCACCAACCGCTCTGCAATAGAATGATAGGAGTTATAACTCGCTTCGTCAAACTTATTAGGACGTTGCCAGCTAGCCAAATGCAACTCATATATACTCCATGGTGCATTCAGCGAATTAT
Source organism: uncultured Chitinophaga sp. (assembly GCA_964343645.1). GTDB lineage: Bacteria > Bacteroidota > Bacteroidia > Chitinophagales > Chitinophagaceae > JJ008. The sequence goes on from CAYFLE010000001.1 coordinate 9,276, forward strand.
TCTTTTTTCGATGACGCATCCACTGTTTGTCATTCCAAGAATAGTAGAGATCCCAAGTGATTGAGGCAGTTTTGGGGCGTAATTCTTGAAAATTAGCAAAGGGATCAGATTTTAAATGGACAATATTTTTATTATCCCGAATATGATATTTATAAATTTCACCTTTCCCCACCGCAGGTATAAATCCTTCCCATATACCACTTTTATCCCAGCGAGGATGCAACTCATGTTCTAAAGGATTCCAATCATTAAAATTTCCAACCACTGAAACGGCAGTGGCATTAGGCGCCCATACACTAAAATAAGTACCTCCCTGCCCCTCTAATTGCAACCAGTGATTCCCAAAATGATGATAAAGTTTACTATGCGTTCCTTTTTGAAAGTCTTGAATATCCTTATCTGAAAATAAGGTGTGAGCCCAAACTCTTGGATGTGCAGTGTTTTTGGAAATAGTCATTGTTTAACTATTACTTTAGCAGCTCCATCACAAAACTCTCACCAGGCTTAATTTGGAATCCCTTCAAAGCCGAAACCTGACCCGATATAACGTCACGCATGGTAGAAAAACCAGTCACTCTTTCGCGAAAGTGATTCCAATCGGGTGATACAGATTCTTTACCATTATTCGTGACCACCATAACTGTTTGAGCAGCGTCATATCGGAAATAAATATATACCCCATTTTGTGGGATGTATTGCATGAGTCGACCTTGGGTCAAGGCGGACGATGTTTTTCTGTACTTTGCTAGTGCACGAACATAGCTGAAGGAAAGTTCTTGTTCTAGATTTCTACCTGTAGCAACAAAACGATTCTTTTGCGAATCATCGGATGGCCATCCTCCTGGAAAATCTTCCCTTACAGTGGCATCGGTATTTACTTTATAATTTTTCATCAAGACCTCTGTTCCATAATAAAGCTGAGGCATTCCACGCAACGTGAATAACCAATTATAGACCATCCGCATTTTAGTCCAATCCTCTCCTAGCACAGAAAAAATTCGATCCATATCATGGTTGTCTAAAAAGATACAGTTCTTCATAGGGTCTGCATACAAAATATCTTGGGCCAGTGAAAAATATAACTTAATAACACCCGAAGCCCAACCTGTTTCTTCCTTAGCCGCATTAATCATGGCGAAACTATTTTGAAAATCCAGCATGCCATCGGCATTATGTGAAAAAGGAGTCTTGACATTATTACGTGTGAAATAAGCGTTTGCCAAAGGACTGGTGACCCAACTTTCACCAAATACAGTCAATTTGGGGAATTCCCTTGACAGACAAGTATTGATCTCATTTAAAAAGGATTCCTCATTATATTTATATGTATCCACACGCCAGCCATCCACTCCATATTCCTCTGTTGCCCATATAGCGTACTGAATTAAAAAACGTGCGACATCTCGATTTCGTTGATTTAAATCTGGTAAATGCGGGACAAACCATCCATCAAGCATCTGTCGTTTATCTTGTTCAGAAGCGTAAGGATCGAAAAACACTTCTTCCCGATGATGAGGGGGATTTTTTCCTTGTGAACTATTCAGCCAGTCAGCATCTGGCGGGTCTTGCGCAATCCAGTGGTAACTACCGATATGATTATAGATTGCATCCTGAATGATTTTCATCCCCTTAGCGTGTGCTGCTTGACAAAGTTGTTTGTATGCATTATTCCCGCCGAATCTTTTGTCCACCTGATAATGATCCGTGAACCAATAACCATGATAACCCGCAACTTTATTGCCCCACTCATTCATTCGCGGCATATCATTTTCATTAACGGGTGTTAACCACACGGTGCTTACCCCCAAATCTTGCAGATACGGAAGTTTATCCTCCACCCCTTTTAAATCTCCACCATGTCTGGAGAATTTATCAGTTCGATCACAGGTAGTGTCTCTATACGTCTTCACTATATCGTTTGACAAATCCCCGTTAGCAAACCGGTCTGTCATAACTAAATAAATAAAGTCACTAGCATTAACCCCACGTATGCGTGTGTTTCCATTTTCCGCATCTCTTTTCTTTAACTCATACTGAATCGTTTCACTTTTGCCTCCTGGACTACTTAACTTAATTGAAAAAAAACCAGGTTTAGCTTGCTGACTAATCATTAAGTCTATCAATAAATAATTTTTACTGGTCGCTTTGCGAACGCTTTTAACGAGTATGGCTGGAGATGAAGTGGTAACATTGGTAAAAGCACCCACCTCATTACCTCTAATTATTAAGTTCAATTGAGGATCCTTAAATCCTGTCCACCAATGTGTTGGATACACGGTATTTTGAGCCGAAATGGGCAGGAAATGATGAATAGCAATGAGGAAGATCATGCTATTTAATATACGCCTTGTGACAGCCATGGTTTAAGATTTCTTTTCGTTAACTAATAAAATACAAACAAGTGCAGCCGTACAAAGCAACACCCCGCCAATCAATACAGCTAGTAACCGATCATTTCCTAGGTAATTTTCCATAATTGATCCAAAAAATAAGGCAGCCAAAATTTCGGGTAATACAATGAAAAAATTAAAGACACCCATATAAATACCCGTTTTTTCAGCGGGAATGGATCCTGCCAACATTGAATAAGGCATAGAAAGTATGGAAGCCCAGGCGATTCCCACCATGCTCATAGATACATAAAGCCATTGTGGGGCCGTTATATAATTAACAGAAATTAATCCAATACCCCCTAGCAATAAACAAAATGCATGCGTCCATTTCTTTCCCAACTTACCCACCCAAAACGGAATCGTAAATGAAAAGAAAAAGGTAACTAAATTTAAAATAGCGGATGTGGCATTGGCATGCTCTAGTCCCTTTGTGTATTGATCACTATTCAATTGAGGATCTCCTCCAAAAATATCTCCCGCAACTCCCGTACTATAATAAAACCACATTAAAAATAATCCAGGCCAAGTTAAAAATTGAACAAGCGCTAAACGGCGCATAGCAGAAGGCATTTGCAAAATAGCCGATAAAATCTCAGTAGCGCCTTTCATCAATCCTCCAGATTTTTTTTGCTGATTGACTTTCCAATTTTCATCTGAAGGCGGATACTCCTCACTTTTGAAAACAGTATACAATACCGCTATTAAAAAAACAAATGAGCCAATATAAAAAGACAACATAATATTTTGAGGAATGCCGCCCGCCCCTTTTTCACGTGATACTCCTAACCAATTCACTAAAAGGCCAGGTAGAAATCCTGCAATAAAAGAAGCAGCTCCAATGAACATGCTTTGCATGGCATAACCATACGACTGTTGTTTTTCATCTAAATTATCTGCTACAAATGCCCTAAATGGCTCCATTGTAATATTAATACAAGAATCAAGTATCCATAGTGTACCTGCAGCCATCCATACAACAGAGGAATTAGGCATTATGAATAGTGCAAGTGAACTAAGAATAGCTCCAATTAAAAAATAAGGTCGACGACGCCCAAATTTCGGATGCCAAGTACGATCGCTTAAATACCCCACAATAGGCTGCACTAATAAACCAGTCATTGGCGCCGCTAACCAAAGTCCAGGAATTTGTTCTGGGCTGGCACCTAAAAATTCATAGATGGCGCTCATATTACCCATCTGCAGACTCCAACCAAATTGAATTCCGAAAAATCCAAAGCACATATTCCATATTTGCCAAAAATTTAGCTTGGCTTTTGTGCCTGTATAGTTTGTAGACATAGCAAGGTTTTGCGTAAGTTAAGTATTAATAAAGCTAGTTAAATAGTAAACCCGTCAGGAATGATAGCCCCCTTTTTTATTACTACTATTCCATCTTTTACACAATAGAGCGGATGATCTTTATTCTCGAGATGTTCGCCCCCATTAATTCGTACGTCATTTCCAATTCGCACGTTTTTATCCAAAATAGCATTACGGATATAACAACGTTCGCCTACACCAATGGGAGGTATATTGTTTTTTGAATTTTCGGTAATCTCTGTCAGGGTTTCATAGTTATCACTACCCATCATATAGGTATCAACTACGGTTGACCCAAGCCCCACTCTGCTTCTAATTCCAATCACACAACGCTCCATTCTTGAGGCACTTAAAATAGAGCCCTCCGCTACTAATACTTTTTCCATCGTGGTGCCGCTAATTTTTGCAGGCGGAAGCATCCGAGATCGAGTGTAAATCGTTCGGTTACTATCAAACATATCAAATTCAGGTATGTCCTTGGTTAATTCAATATTGGCTTCAAAAAAAGAGCGGATGTTACCAATGTCCGTCCAGTAGCCCGTATACTGATAACTGGCTACTTTATAACGACCAATTGATTGCGGCATGATTTCTTTTCCAAAATCGGTCGCGTCTTTAAATTCATTACGAAGAATATCAAAAAGTATTTTCCGATCAAAAATATAAATGCCCATAGATGCCAAGTAGTTCCTGCCCTTCGACTTCATATCCACTCCAGTATCACTAATCCAATCACTCAGCAAATGAGCCGCAGGTTTTTCAATAAATGAAGTAATGAGACCGTCTTCGCTTTTCAGAATTCCAAATTCAGACGCCTCACGTTCAGTTACTGGAATTGTTGCAATCGAAATGGCTGCACCCGATTGTTTATGATTCTCTAACATGGCAGCAAAATCCATTTGGTATAGTTGGTCACCAGATAGAATCAACACATATTGACTTTCAAAGGGCTCAATATGACGAAGTCCCTGTCTAACAGCGTCAGCAGTGCCCTGAAACCAAGTGGGATTATCTGGTGTTTGTTCGGCAGCCAAGATATCAACGAATGCACGACTAAAAGCACTAAAATGATACGTATTCTTGATATGTCTATTTAGTGAGGCTGAATTGAATTGCGTCAACACAAACATTCGACCAATACCATTGTTGAGGCAATTGGAGATAGGAATATCCACTAATCGATATTTACCCGCAATGGGTACCGCTGGCTTTGACCGACTTGCGGTTAAAGGATACAAACGAGAGCCCGCTCCTCCTCCTAAAATAACAGATAAGATCTCGGTAGCGTGGGTAATAGTACGAATTGCCATAATATTTTATTTCAGTGACTGATAAAGTGCAAGGTATTGATTGGCAGAAGAATCCCATGAAAAATCAAACTGCATGATAGACTTCCTAATTTCAGCTAATTTCATTGGGCTTTCATGAAAGAAATCAATCGCTCTACCTAAGGAATATACGATATCTTGAACAGATGCCTCATTAAAACAAATTCCGAAACCATCTTTGTCTCCCATATCAATTACAGTATCTTTTAATCCTCCCACCCGTCTTACAATTGGTATCGTTCCAAAGCGCATTGCGTATAACTGATTTAATCCGCAGGGCTCAACCCGACTAGGCATTAATAAAAAATCTGATCCGGCATAGAGCGCATGACTCAGTTCTTCTTGATATCCAATTACACATTTAAAATGATTGCTCTCCAGCTGTTGCAATTGTTGTAAATCACTTTCAATATTTTTTTCTCCCGAACCCAACAAAATTATATTTATCCGACCTCTATTAATCGAAATAGTTTGCTGCAAGGATTCTGCCAAAAGATCTGCTGCTTTTTCACCTACCAGTCTTCCCACAAAACAAACCAAGGGCAATGAAGGATCCAAACTAAAATTTTTACATAGTTCTTCTTTATTTTTTCTCTTCCCCTCCTCCACCGTATTCAAATCGTAATGAAAAAGTAAATATGGATCACTAGTAGGATTCCACACCTCCACATCAATACCATTTAAAATTCCAGAACATTTACCTTTTTCATACTCAAACAAATTTTCCAACCCGGCAGCACTATGTCGCAATTCATCTAGATAAGAATAACTGACGGTAGTAACACGCCAAGCAGATTTTAATGCGGCGGCTAATGGATTAATTTGTCCATGCCAATCCAACATGCTCCATTTCCAGGGATCGTAGGAAGGTAGCAGCAAGCTTTTCCCCCAGTCAAAATTACCCTGGTATTGTGCATTGTGAACTGTAAAAACCGTAGGGATATTTTTTAATCGAGATTGAAATGCATCAGCATAGGTAAATAAAAAGGGCAACAATCCGCAATGATGGTCATGACAATGAACAATATCAGGCATTCGATTCCATTTGGTCAACCAGTCGCATACAGCAATTTGAAAGGCTAAAAATCGCTCTAAATCGTCCTCATATCCGTATACTTTCTCACGGTCAAGCAACCCATTAATATCAAGTAGGTAAAGATCAAACCCAAGTTTATTTGTTTGTTCACGAATTATACTGTAATGAAAAAACTGACCTCCAATAAACTGACCTCCTTCATGGACTAACTGCCACTCATGCTGACCCAAAAAAGGCGTTCGATACATTGGTATCACTACCTTAGCAACCGCACCGAGTTTATTTTGATATTTAGGTAATGCCCCAACCACATCTCCCAATCCCCCAGCTTTAGCAATAGGAAAGCATTCAGCCGCTACGTGTAGAATCTCCATTTCCCCAATAGACGTTATCCTGTAAATTAAACCAAATTATTTTACGCACCTAGCAAAAAATAACTATTTTCAGGTCTACCTAAAATTCAACCCATGAATCAACAAACCAAATGGTCACAATTCAGTGTCTTGATCAGTGTTTTCTTTTTCTGGGGCTTTGTAGCCGCATCGAATGACATTTTGATTCCCGTGTTCAAAGAGAAGCTAAATCTTGAACAATGGCAGTCGCAGATGGTATCATTTGCTTTTTATGTTGCCTATACTGTAGGCTCAATTATCTACTTCATTGTTTCGAAAATGATTGGGGGCGATTTATTAAATAAAATAGGCTACAAAAATGGAATATCATTAGGACTTATCATCTCTGCCTTAGGATCTCTCTTGTTTTATCCCGCTGCAGAGCAAGCTTCCTTTAATTTAATGATCACTGGTCTTTTTATAGTTGGACTTGGGTTTTCACTTCAACAAACTGCCGCCAACCCTTTAGCGATTGTAATGGGCAATCCAAAAAGTGGTAGCCAACGCTTGAGTATGGCTGGAGGGATTAATAATTTAGGAACTACAATTGGGCCAGTGCTAGTGAGTCTTGCCATTTTTGGCTCAGTAGTTGCGAGCACAGGTGTGGCAAGTATTGAAAGTGTAAAAAACCCCTATTTAACCCTAGGAGCCGCTTTTTTAGTAGCTGCTTTAGTTTTTAGATTTTCCTCTGTTCCTAATAAAGTAGACTTAACCCCAGAAGTTGCAACTGGTGGTACTAAGGAAACAGAGAGAAAAAGTGTTTGGAATTACCCGCAGCTTGTAATGGGTATGGCAGCCATCTTTGTGTATGTTGGTGTAGAGGTAACTACTGCCTCTAATTTGCCAGAATTCATGCGTTTACATACGCAAACCGAAACACAAAATATTGCGCCGTTTGTTTCCTTATACTGGGCCAGTTTAATGATTGGAAGATGGACAGGTTCTGTGGGCGCACTAGATATTTCCAAGGGAATTAAACAAATTTTACGATTTATCATGCCTTATATTGCCTTTGGCGTTTTCCTATTAATCAATCGTCTTGCCTCGCATGATATCACTCCTTTTTATGTGTATGCCTTTGTAATTATAGCAATGATCATTGGAGATATTTTGAGCAAAGGGAACCCTGCTAGACAATTATTGATTTTTTCATTAATGGGGATTGCAGCCAATTTTGTTGGGATGTTAGCCGATGGAATGGTAAGTGTGTATGCTTTCATAGCGGTTGGTCTTTTTTGTTCTACATTATGGCCTTGTATTTTCACATTAGCCATTGCGGGATTGGGAAAGCACACGAATGAAGGTTCTGGATTACTCATCATGATGATCATGGGTGGTGGATTCATCAGTTTATTACAAGGATTTTTGGCAGGTGATGCTTACTTAGGAATTCAATGGTCCTATCTGGTAGGCGTTGCATGCTTTATATACCTTGCTTATTACGCCATTTCCGTTACGGGTATTTTGAAAAAACAAGGCATTGATTACGACAAATTAGAAGGAGGCAAAACTGGACATTGATCTATAGCAAATAATACGAAACAGCATGTCAAATTACGCGGTTGGGATAGATATTGGCGGTACAACTACAAAGTTTGGAATTGTAGATCGAGAAGGTAGAATTTTAAATCAAGACAGAATTCCCACGAATGCGAAGGAAACTGTGCAAGGTTTTATTGGTGACCTCCATGAGAAACTACGCCCCATGATACAACAGGCTGGTGGAGTAACTCAATTTGCAGGAATTGGCGTAGGAGCTCCCAATGGTAATTATTATACAGGCAATATTGAACATGCAGCCAACCTAAAATGGAAAGGAATTGTTCCGTTAGCCTCCATGATCCAGGAAAAGTTCGGTATGCGTGTTAAACTAACCAATGATGCCAATGCTGCCGCCGCAGGTGAACAACAATATGGATGCGCAAAAGGAATGAAAGATTTTATCACGATTACGCTTGGAACTGGTGTGGGAAGTGGAATTTTTATTGATGGCAAAATAGTCTTAGGACATGATGGATTTGCTGGTGAATTAGGTCATACGATTATTAGACCCGGAGGTAGATTACACAAGGGTACAGGCATTAGAGGAACATTAGAGTCTTACGCCTCAGCAACAGGCGTTAGAGAAACTGCTCTAGAAATGCTTGAACAACATCCTACTACCGAAAGTGCATTACGCTTAATTCCTTCTGAAGAATTGACAAGTGAAAAAGTATATGATTGTGCGATTAAAGGGGATAAAATTGCGTTGGATATCTTTCAATTCACGGGTCAATTATTAGGCGAAGCGCTTGCCAATTTTGTTATGTTTTCCTCTCCTGAAGCCATCGTATTATTTGGAGGACTCACCAAGGCAGGTGACTTGATTTTGAATCCTACCCAGGAAGCAATGGAAGCTAATTTGTGCCAAGTATTTAAAAACAAAGTGAAACTTGTCTTTAGCAATTTAAAAGAAGCAGACGCAGCCATTCTTGGCGCGAGCGCATTAATTTGGGAAGACTAGTTCTTTTTCTGAACCATAAAAATACCGGGAACCGCACGCTCCCCTTCTTTGTCAGAGGGAGTAATCGTGTTTTTGCCATTTACTAGTAAACAAGTGCTTCCACCCCCATCTAAATTAAGTCCCTCCACACAACCTAATTCAATCAATAATTGGGCTGTCTCTGTGAGCGTAGCGCCTTCCGCGATTCCTGGATGTCGGCCTTCAATTGCTAGAATAATTAGTTTCCCATCGGCCGTATATCCCATTGCGGTGCGAGGATGTTTATCATCTATAGCTTTCCCTGCAAATTTCATTTCTTGATTATTGGCCACTGAAATTTTACCATTTTGCACTAACACAGGCCCACCACCAACAGCCGTTTGCATTTTCCAAGTTTTAGATTTCACTTGACGTTCTTGTAAAAGTTTCTTAAATGAAGATGCAGAAAAAACTGCTGCACTGTCTTTCAATGGATCAATTGGCGTTTGAATCGCAACAGGATATTTTGCAGTTGAGTCTGTAAAAACCCAAGCAACATCTGCCTTTTTAGATTTACTTATACCCAGTGCACTGCCAATGGGATGCCGCCAAGTTAAGGTGTCCTTTGATTTTCCTGGTATGGAATGAACCTGAAAAGCACAAAGCTTACCTCCTTTCACTACAATATTCAAGTTCTGATGCGTGGTAAAGGAAAAGAAACTCGTATTTACAACAACTAAAGGTTGTTGATTTTTTTGAAAAAATTGACTGGGAGTTAACCGACGTTTGTAGGAAGTATCAGCGGTAAAATCTAGCGTTTTATCCTGCAGATTCACAACAACTGCGTAAGCAATAAAAGGCTTTTGATTTAGCGGAGTAGTTGACTTATATACCTTCATGGAGGCAGGTAATGGCTGATATAAACTATCGACAATCACCCAATTTGTTTGTGCATTTGCATTTATACCTGCAACGATTAACAGCAGATGAAGTACATATTTATTCATGTAATTAGATTGATTGCTTAGACAACCAGGCAGATTTTCCTAACCCGGGAAATACATGCTTTTCGCTATGATACGAAGAACGTACTAGTGGTCCGCTTTCCACATAATCCAATCCAATTTGGTATCCGATTTCACGGTATTCTGCAAATTCATCCGGATGTATAAACCTTGCCACAGGCAAGTGCTTTTTAGTGGGCTGTAAGTATTGACCAATGGTAACCACATCACATCCATTTTCATATAAATCAGTAAGCGTTTGAATGACCTCTTCTTTTGTTTCGCCTAATCCCAACATGATACCGCTTTTTGTACGCATGCCACCTTGCTTCAAAATCCTTATTACCTCCATACTTCTCCAGTATTTAGCTTGTACACGAACTTGTCGAGTCATACGCTCTACTGTTTCGATATTATGACTCACTACTTCAGGAGCTGCATCAATGATGCGCTGTATGTCTTCCTTTTTGCCTTTGAAGTCAGGAATTAATGTTTCAAGCGTAGTAGTTGGTGATAACGCTTTCACTGCTTTAATAGTATTGAACCAAATGGTTGAACCTCCATCTGGTAATTCGTCACGGTCAACAGAGGTAATTACAGCATGTTTTACTTTCATCAAAAGAATAGCCTCTGCTACTCGTTGTGGTTCATCCCAATCTACTTCAGCAGGCCTTCCTGTTGCTACGGAACAAAATCCACAGCTTCTGGTACATACATTGCCTAAAATCATAAAAGTAGCGGTACCGGCCCCCCAACACTCGCCCATATTGGGACAATTTCCACTTTCACAGATGGTGTGTAATTGATGTTGATCAACTAGCTGGCGAACATGTTTGTAATTTTCGCCAATAGGAAGTTTAACACGAAGCCAGTCCGGCTTTTTACGATGTGAGGAAGCAGCAGAATCTACAGAGGGACTAGACATATAGCAAAGTTAACACTTCACTACTTTCTTCGGCCAAACACTAAAGCAATATGTGCCTGAAAGAATAAAGACTTATTTTTCTGGAGTGCCATAATGGGGATATTACCTGCAAAATACTCGGCACTACAACCTACATCAAGTGCACTTACAACTTCGTTAAACCTTCCATAATCAAAACGTAAAGAGGTTTTGACAAAACCACCTGGTTTAATCTTTAGCTCATTCCAACCACGCCAAAATCCTCCAGCACCCATAATGGCAGGGCCCAAAAACAAGATTGAATCCTTGGACGAATATTTTATAAAAATCGTATTGGGGCCATTTGGATCCTCCACTTCAACATAGTACGGCTTCAATAATCCTAGAGAAAGACCGCCTTGATAAAGTAATGATACCGCTACCCCATTTTTATTTCCTTTTTGACCAAGCAATCGCTGCTGTCCCACACTAAAAGAGGCCTGATAGAAATTATTGACTTTACCGTACACATAGGGATTGCTGATAAATAAAAAAGGATTAGAAAGATTCTGAAATTTGTTTTCTTTCTCATTCTTTATTTCTGTCAGGTCAAATCGATATAGATTGTTCTTAAGTGGAGTCTTTGCTTTTCCTAATTCATAAAAAAGGCCATATCCGTTGGATCTTGCTTGAAATCCAAAAAGATTGTGCTTTGTATACACCAACGTACCTTCTTCTGCTTGGCGAATTAACGCATTGATTTTTTTTCTTTTTTCTGCCTTTCTTTCCTCTTTTTGAGCATGCTGCCCAAAAGAAATCTGTGCTTTCAAGGTGAACGAGCAGGTCAGTAAAAAAAAGAGGACAATTAAACTCCGCACAACTAAATATTTATCAATGAAACGTAAATTTATGAAAATTATTGAGAATGACTTCTACTGTAATCTACCAAGGAGAGCTTCGAACTGTTGGCACACACCTACAAAGTGGATCCAAACTAGAAACAGACGCCCCCGTTGATAATCACGGAAAAGGGGAACGCTTTTCCCCTACCGATTTGTTAGCCACTAGCCTAGCATCCTGTATGTTGACCGTGATGGGGATAAAAGCAAATGATTTGGGAATTGAGTTAAACCTTCTTCAAATAGAAATGCAAAAAGTAATGGCCAGTGAACCTCGAAGAGTCAGCGAAATCAATTTAAATGTTAAAATCCCAACTTCTCTCCTCTCCCTTGATAGTAAAAGCAAAACAATTCTAAAAAGAACTGCAGAAACCTGTCCGGTTTTCAATAGCATTCATCCGGATATAAAGGTGTCACTAAATTGGAATGAGTGGGCTAATTAAAGCGTTGTAATTGCTGAATAACGCGACTAATAGGTAGTCCCATTACATTATAAAAATCGCCTTTGACAGATTTTATTCCAACTACCCCAATCCACTCTTGTATGGCATAACTTCCTGCCTTATCAAAGGGTTTGTAACGATCCACATAGAACTCAATTTGCTCCATAGTTAACTGATGAAAAGTGACTTCAGTTACATCATAAAAGGACAATTCTTGGCTTCCCTTTAAAATAGTAACCCCTGTAATCACTTGGTGGGTTGAACCAGATAAAGCCAATAACATACTGATAGCCTCTTCCCGGTGAACGGGTTTCCCTAAAATAGTATCCTGTAGAAAAACAATGGTGTCAGCAGCTAAAATAATGGACTGCGGTGCACAACGAGACTGCACAGCCCTTGCTTTTTTGGCAGCGATATATACTGGAATCTCATGTGGAGGAAGCGCTGGTGGAAAAGATTCTTCTACTTCACTAACTATAATTTCAAAAGGAACTTCCGCCCATTCTAGTAATTGTTTTCGTCGTGGTGATTGAGAAGCCAGAATTATCGGTTGCATATTATCGAATATAAAAGAAAATCATAGAAAGTATACCCGCCAATAGCACCCATTTCATGAGAGAACTTAATTTTCCAAATTCAATGGAACTTTCAGCAATGTGAAGACGTTTTAGCAAAAAAAACAAGGGGCCAACAATAAAAAGTCCTCCATACAAAAAAGCGAATCGCATTTTTAACTGGAGCAAATAAACCAACACAATAAAAACTAAAACAAGCAGGATCACAACCCAACTAAAAATAAATAAACGAGTTAATGGAATGCCCCAAAGAATGGGCAAGGTTTTACAGCCATACCGACGATCCCCCTCAAGATCCTCCACATCTTTAATTAACTCGCGAATAAAGGTGGACAAAAATGCAAATCCTGCATACAAAATAGTAAGCTGATAAAAGATTGTTTGATTTTTTTCTGCCCCAATCACAATTTGAACAATACTTAATTTGGACAGAAAGAAAATAATAATCACCCAAGCTACTAATAATGAAATAATGAGATTGCCTATCAAGAAAGACTTCTTGAAGCGAACAGAATAAAACCAAAGCAGTAAAACGGCGACCCCATTGAGGAACACCAGATATAATTGTTGGTTGGAATGCAGTGACCAATAGGTTAACAAAATCCCTGTGGCGCTAAAAAATAAATGAAAAAAAATAGCCACTCGCTTAGATATTAATTTGCCAATAATTAATCTAGCAGGTTTATTTATTTGATCAATATCTGCATCAAAATAATCATTGATAACATACCCTGCGGCGGCAATCAGCAAGGAGGCCGCACATAACAACCAAAATTTAGCAGCATCCTCTTGAAATGAAATTGTATTATAGAGAGGCTGATAAATACAATATTGCAACAAAATTTGGGTTAAGGCAATAAATAAGAGATTAGGGAAACGAATCAATCGTAAAAATCCTGTAGTAAGAGAAATTAAAGACATATTTTATTAAAGGGACGATACAGTATCCAATTGACTCCAGTCACCCCTAGCTCTTAACACACGCTCGATGACATCTCGAACACAACCAGTGCCGCCATTAAAAGCAGACACATACCTACTAATTTGCTTGATCTCCTCTGCCGCGTCAGCTGGGCAACAAGGCAGTCCTGCATCTTGCATAACAGAATAATCAGGCATATCGTCTCCCATATATAATACTTCCTGCTTACTCAGTCCTTCCTTTTCAAGAATTTGATTGAACAATTCTTTTTTATCTGATACATTCATCCAAACAGATTGGATGCCGAGCTTGTTAAGCCGCTCTTTGGCAGGCACTGATTCTGACCCAGAAATTACATAAACGCTATATCCTTTTTTAACCGCTAATTGTAATGCATATCCATCTTTAATGTGCATCCGTCTAAGTGGTAATTGATCGGATAATAACAAAAGAGTTCCGTCAGTCAAAACACCATCCATGTCAAACACAAAGGTGGTAATCGTGGCAAAGGATGGAATAGCGTTCATCTTTTATTTTTGATTATCCCTCCATTCATAAACCCAAGAACTTTGGATCATCTCTAAATGTCCTTCGGTACTTTGCTCTCGAGTGCCAGTAAATCCAGGAATTTGAAGCACCCACTCCAAAAGATCCGTGAAACGAATTCGATAAATCTTACTTTCGGTAAACTCATCACCAAATCGTTCATATAATTTCAACGCAATATCTTCATGATCGCTCCAACCAATGGGGGGTTCAAAATGTGCCATAATTAAATTATTCGCCTAAAAATTGTGTCTGATCTGGAATAGTTACTTCCACTTGACCAGACCCTTCTTGCAAAATGCATTGACAGCCTAATCGTGAATTTAAACGGGGGTTAACTGCCCGGTCAATGAAATCTTCTTCCTTGTCGCTGATTTCCTCTAAAAATCCTTCCCCTTTATTAATATATAAGTGGCAAGTGCTGCAAGCACATACGCCCCCACAATTGTGGTGTAGTTCAATTTGGTTGTCTAAAGCGACTTCTAAGATGCTTTGTCCGGGTTTAATATTCTCCAAAACTACAGGAGAAAGACCCGATTGTTCAAAATTAAAACGGATAGTGTACATAGCGGTGCAAAGGTAAAACTAAAACAAAGAAGAGGCCAAGTTGTTGCGTTTAAATTAATTTTTCCTATTCTTGCCTAACTTGCGCCCACTTTTTATGCAAATTTTTTGTAAACATGGCTAAAAATTTACTGATTGTAGAGAGCCCCGCGAAAGCAAAAACAATTGAAAAAATCCTAGGGAAGGATTTTCAGGTGAAAAGTTGTTTTGGCCATATTCGTGACCTGGAGAAAGCAGGGATGGGCATAGATTTGGAAAAAGAATTTGAACCTCGCTATATTGTTTCAGCGGACAAAGAAAAAGTGGTGAAAGAATTAACTTCTTTGGCTACAAAATCAAAAGAAGTATGGCTAGCAACGGATGAGGATCGTGAAGGCGAGGCAATCAGTTGGCATTTATGCGAAGTGTTGGGATTAGACCCTAAAAAAGCCAAGCGAATTGTATTTCATGAAATTACTAAGCCTGCCATTGAAGCAGCCGTAAAGAAACCCAGAAAAGTAGATATGCACCTGGTGATGGCGCAACAAGCCAGGAGAGTTTTGGATAGAATTGTAGGATTTGAACTCAGCCCGGTTCTTTGGCGAAAAATGAGCATGCGCAATAATTTAAGTGCGGGACGTGTTCAAAGTGTGGCTGTCCGACTAATTGTGGAAAGAGAAAGGGAGATCAACGGATTTACTCCTACCAGTCAATTTAAAATTGAAGCCACTTTTACTGCGAAAGATGAGGATGACCGATCTGTCAATTTTGTTGCTGAAGGGAAAAAACAAAATTCAGCGAATGATGCCAATGAATTTCTTAAAAAATGCATTGGGGCAACGTATAAAGTAGCGAACATTCAAGTAAAGCCAGGTAAGAGATCCCCTGCCCCTCCTTTTACAACTTCTACACTACAACAGGAGGCCTCTAGAAAATTAGGCTACGGCGTATCGCGTACCATGTTAATAGCCCAAAAATTGTACGAAAACGGATATATTACTTATATGCGTACCGATAGTGTCAATTTAAGTGACACGGCTTTGGCTGATATTACTAACACGGTTCATTCACAGTACGGAAAAAAATATCACCAATTTAGAAAGTTTAAAAACAAGAATGAATCTGCACAAGAAGCACATGAGGCCATTCGTCCCACTTATATGAGCAATGCCACTATCAAGGAAGCTGAATGGGCCCGCTTGTATGAATTGATTTGGAAAAGAACAATGGCTTGTCAAATGGCAGATGCTGAATTAGAAAAAACTACAGCTCGAATCAGCATTTCTGGACAACAAGAAGAACTCACTGCCACAGGAGAAGTTTTAAAATTTGATGGCTTCCTTAAGGTTTATCGGGAAGGAAGAGATGACGACGAAAATGAACAAGAGGAAGGCATGTTACCTCCTTTGAAAGTAGGACAGACATTGCCGCTGAAAGAAATGAAAGCGATCGAGCGATTTGATCGTCCTGCTCCTCGATATACTGAAGCATCCCTTGTAAAAAAACTAGAAGAATTGGGAATTGGAAGACCTTCTACCTATGCCCCTACCATTTCAACTATTTTGAAAAGAGGATATGTGGAGAAAAGAGACAAGGAAGGAACTCAAAGAAATTATCAAGTCTTAGTATTAAAGAAAGACCAGATCAGCAAGGTGATTGAACAAGAGAATACGGGAGCAGAAAAATCAAAGCTTTTTCCTTCAGATGTGGGTTTGGTAGTAACCGATTTCTTACTTCAATATTTTGATGACGTAATGGATTACGGATTCACTGCAAAAATAGAAAGTGAATTTGATGAAGTGGCTACGGGAAATCTCAAGTGGAATCGAATGATCAAGGATTTTTATAGCCCTTTCAAAAAAGATGTGGACAAAACAATTGAAACAGCTGAGCGAATAAAAGGAGAAAGAGAATTAGGCATCGATCCGGAATCGGGAAAACCTGTTATAGCAAGGGTGGGTCGCTATGGAGCTATGATTCAGATTGGGAAGGCAGATGAAAATGAAAAACCAAGATTTGCAAAAATTCCTACTGGTCAAAGCATAGAAACAATCACATTTGAAGAAGCCCTTTCTCTGTTTGGCGCGCAAGGTCCCATGGGTAAATATGAAGAAAAAGACGTTTCGGTTAACGTGGGTCGTTTTGGGCCTTATGTAAAATGGGGGGATGATTTCATTTCATTGCCTAAAGGAACGGACCTAGGTTCTATTGATTTGAACAAGGCAATTGTACAAATTAAAGCCAAACAAAAAGCTGATGCGCCCGTAGGCACCTTCCAAAATAAACCCATTACTAAAGGAACAGGACGTTTTGGGCCGTTCATCAAATGGGATGGCATCTTTATTAATGTGCCCCGCAAATATGATTTTGCGAATCTGAGTGCGGCTGATATGAACGAGTTAATTGAAGCCAAAATCAAAAAAGAGGAAAATCGATATATCCATCGTTGGCCTGAAGAGAAAATTGCCTTGGAAAATGGAAGATGGGGCCCCATGATCCGCTTTGGTAAAAAAATGATTTATCTTCCTAGAAAGGAAGATGGAAGCAGAGTGTCGGCAACAGAAGCATCCGACCTGACGCTTGAGAAAATTAAAGAAATAATTGAAACGCAGTTTCCAGGATCCTTTACCAAAAAGAAAACAGCCGCCGCTAAAAAGCCAACCAAAAAAGTAGTCAAAAAGGCTGCGAAAAAGAAATAAGGAATGAAAAGAAGCTATTGGGAAAATATGGCCTCTTCGTATCAAGAGGAAATTTTCGATGTGCTGCAACAGGACAAAAAAAAGCTTCTGGTTAAGGCGATTAAAAAGTACGCAAAATCAACTCATAGCGTAATAGATATTGGATGTGCCATTGGAAAATGGCTGCCGGTACTTTCTCCCCTTTTTAAAAAAGTGATCGCATTGGACATTTCAGCGAATAACTTAAAAATTGCTCAGCAACTCTATCCAACACTTCCCAATGTCACTTACAAGCGAGCAGATATGAGTGCAGTAAATGCAAAAATTCCTGCTGCGGAATTTGGGGTTTGCATCAATGCAATTTTAACTCCCCATGCAAAAGACAGAGCTATATTTTTCTCGAACTTGAAAAAGTGCATTAAAAAAAATGGCACGTTGGTGTTAACAGTACCTTCCTTGGAATCGTATTTACTAACCAGAATTATTCAGCGGCAATTTGGAATTGACAAAAAGGCTTTTGCGGAAAAAATTACGGGGAAAAAAGCACTCCAAAAATGGACGTTACTGATGCAAGGTGTCGGCGAAATTGACCAAGTCCCGCATAAACATTTTCTGGAAGAAGAACTTTTGTTGAATCTTGGTAAGTCAGGCTTTAACGTGATTGAAATAAAAAAAATTGAATACCCTTGGAGCACCGAGTTCAATCACCCCCCTAGCTGGTTGCAATCGCCAAAACCTTGGGATTGGATGGTACTTGCGCAAAAGAAATAAGTTTTTTCAGGCCTGTGGAAAAGTTTCCTTTCCATTATTGACCAAGCTATAAGATATTGTGTGTATGGTGCAACCTGAAGAAATAGCAGCCTTATACACATTGATTGACGATCCTGACGAGGAAGTGTTTGGAGCGGTGTCAGATAGAATTGTTAACTATGGCACTCCAATTATTCCCACCTTAGAACATTGGTGGGAAACGACTCCAAATGAGCAGGTACAAAATCGAATAGAAAATTTAATACATCGGCTACAATTAAGAGATTTACATCGCAGCTTTACAGATTGGAAACACGCTACGCAGCCGGACTTACTAACAGGCGCATTACTATGTGCTTCTTTTCATTTCCCTGAATTGGCTACTACACCCGTACTTGCTGACGTAGAAAAATTAAGAAGAAATATCTGGCTGGAATTAAATAACTACCTCACGCCACTAGAACAAGTAAACGTTTTTCATAATATTTTATATGGCTACTTTGGTCTTCGTTCTATCCCGAGAGATGAATGCAAACCGGAGCATTATTTAGTCAACAAAACGATCCAAAATAAAAAAGGCTCACAAGCTGGAAATGGACTTTTGTATTTAATTCTTTGCGAGCAATTAGACCTACCCGTGCGCGCCATTCAATTACCCAACCAGTTTATACTAGCTTACATAAAAGAGGAGTCAACAGGAGCTAATTATCGAGCTGAATTTTTTATGGATCCCACTGGTGGGCAGATTTACACACATCGAGATATAGAAACCTATTTCAAAAGAATTAACGAACCACTTGATCCTGCATATCTACTCCCATTGAGCAACACGGCAACCATTGCCAAACTACTAGAGGAACTATCCTCTAGTTATGATTCCACCAAGGATGTACAAAAAATTAAAGAACTGAAAGATCTTTCCGCTTTTTTAAGAAGCTAAGCTTTTACAAGCTTAAATTCCAGCCCTCGCGATATTCTCTTTTTACAAACTGATTCGCCTCATCAAAATTGGTGACACGCATATTTTCCGCATCCCATAATAACTTTTTGCGACCTAAGTATTTGTCATCCCATCCTTTCAAATTAGGATTTTTCATCATCCAACTGCGTATGGCTAAATTTCCCATCAATATACTTTCAGTAAATGGGCCAGCATATTCAAAAGGTGAGCTAGTCACCCCTTTTTCATACCCGGCAATACATGCATTGACCCATTGTAGATAATGGCCTTCTGGTACGCGGGCAATCGTTTGCTTAGGCAGTGTAGTTTCTTTCATTAAACGTGTAGGCAATAAACGTGGATTTGCTCCATAGCAATCCATTAAAAGCTTCCCTTTTGTTCCAATTAACAACTCACC
>CAYFLE010000001.1:28816-32861 GCA_964343645.1 uncultured Chitinophaga sp.
TCCTCTGGTGAAAGCTCCTCCGGACGAGGCGGCAAAAGGCCTCCATCATACCAAGAGACTTTGATAGAACCTTTCCCATCTGTTCGTGGATAGTGTAAATGAATGATGGAAGAAGGTGGGCAGGCATCTACATTGGGGGTGTCATTCCACATTTCTCTCCATATAGTAGCTACACTACATTCTGCTGAGGATGGATATAAGATGGGCAATATGCGGAAAACAGGATCCATAATATGACAAGCCATATCTCCTAATGCCCCCGTGCCAAATGCCCACCAACCGCGCCAATTAAATGGCAAATAAGCAGGGTTGTATGATATTTTTTTTGCGGGGCCTAACCATAAATCCCAATCAAGTTCAGTAGGAACTGAAAAATCTCCCGTTGGAGTTGGAATGCCTTGAGGCCAAACTGGACGGTTTGTCCAAGCTTGTGCTTCTACTACATCGCCAATCAGACCTGCTTGTACCATTTCTTTTGCAGTACGCACCCCATCACCAGAGCCACCCTGGTTACCCATTTGTGTGACTACCTTATATTTTTTTGCAGCCTGTGTGAGTATTCTTGCTTCGTAAATATCATGCGTCAATGGCTTTTGGGTATATACGTGTTTACCCAACTGCATAGCAGCCAGTGTAGCTACGGCATGAGTGTTATCCGGAGTAGAAATAGTACATGCATCGATGTTATTTTTTTCTCTGGAAAGCATCTCCCGAAAATCTTTGTAATAATTGGCCTTTTCATAGGACTTGCGTGACCGGGCAGCTTGTCGGTCATCTACATCACATAACGCTACAATATTGACAAAAGGGCTTTTGGCCATACTTGATAGATCGCTTTCCCCTTTTCCTCCAACTCCTATTCCGGCAATATTAAGTTTATCACTAGGCGCAATAAATCCTTTGCCTAATACATGCCTTGGTAAGATTAACCAACCAGCAGTGGCTAAAGAAGATTGACGTATAAAATCTCTTCTATTTTTTGATAAGGGTGGCATAACAATTTATTTAGAACCAATTATTTCAAGTGACTACTTTCAAAAGCTAACGGGAGTAATATTCGAGAGGAATCAATAATTAGCACATCTCCTTTTTCACCCGCCAATAACAGCCTAATTGGATGACCCACTCTATTTTCATATTCCAATAATGCCTGTCGACACATTCCACAGGGAGATACCGGCGAATCACTTTTTTTCTTTTTGGTGCGATAAGTGATAGCCATCGTTTCAATGGGAATTTCTGGAAATTGCGCTCCAATGCTTCCTAATAATACTCTTTCTGCACATACGCCTACAGGATATGAAGCATTTTCCTGATTTGATCCAGATAAAATTTGACCTGTTTTTAGTCTAGCTGCAGCCCCCACTAAAAAATTAGAATAAGGCGCATAAGCCTTTGAAGCGGCTACTAAAGCCTTCTTCAATAATTCTTGATCAGGCGCACTCAGTTGTTTTCTGCTTGAGACAAGTGTGTACTCAAGTTGAAAATTCTTTTTTTTCATACGTAAGCTTGGTAAAGCAAGATGCCCCTTGGCGGGGCATCTAAAGTTAAGTTATTTGACCTTTCTGAACAATCGATTCCATCGAGGCCCATTTTCCCAGCTAAACCAAATGAGCCAGGCTTTTCCAACAATTCGGTCCTCAGGAACAAAGCCCCAAAATCTTGAATCTTGTGATCCATGTCGATTATCCCCCATCATCCAGTAATAGTTCATCTTAAACGTATAAGAGGTAACAGGTTGTCCATTTAAAATAAAACGGCCATTTTCCTTATAGAACTGGTTATGTTCGTAGACTCTAATCACTCGTTCATACAAGGAATACGTTGAATCTGTCAATAAAACAGATTGTCCTTTAGCAGGTACCCAAACAGGACCATAATTATCTTTTGTCCACTTAAAATAAGTTGTATCGTAGGGAAATACATCCCCTGAGGTTGTACGAGGATCCATATCATAAACGGCAGCAGCTTCATAGGGCTCATCATCAGCTACCAGGGGTCCTTCTAAAAACTTTTGTTGGCGAAACTGCTCTACTTTGTTGTAGGGTAGATTAATCACATATCGTCCGCTCATATCCATCCCAAATTCAGTAGTGTTAAATTCTTCCTTCATGATTTCAGGGTCTAAAGGAATAGTGGAACGAAAGGAGTACGTATACTGCGCATCAGGCGGAGGTGTCACTTGTTTACCATCAATCAACAATTGCCCTTTTGACAAGCTAAGTACATCCCCGGGGATAGCTACGCAACGCTTGATATAATTATCCGTTTTATCATTGGCGTGAATAGCGAGAGGATAAGCAACAGGGTCATTCAACACTATTTTCCTTCCCTCGTCAATGTTACCATTGCCCAACCGTCTACAAACATCATAATAGGGATCTTTAGATTGGTATTCTGGCAGATTTATAACGGTGTCTCCTGCAGGAAAATTAAATACCACTGCATCATTACGGTTAACAGGAGAACCGAACCATCGTATATAAGGCAAAGAAACTACAGAAGTATAGGATTTTTTAGTAGAGCCAAATGGAAGGTAATTATGCACAAAGGGTACTGCTAATGGGGTATTAGGTATGCGAGGTCCATAACTAAGTTTACTCACAAAAAGAAAATCGTTGACCAGCAAACTTTTCTCCATAGAACCAGAGGGAATGGTATACGCTTCAAAAACAAACGTGCGAATCAGCGTAGCAGCTACAATGGCAAATACAGCGGCATCAACCCATTCTCTCCAAGAGGGCTTACGATGTTGCAATACTCCTTCTTTACCAATAAACTTTACATTTTCTTGTGCGGATAGCCAAGGAAAATAAAAGGGAGCAAGTAAGGTAGCAGCCGTATGTTCACCTAATGAAAAACGACCAAATACTTTTGAAAATTCGATAAAAATACCAGGGGTAATAAACCAACCGATAACAGGAATAAATTGCCAAAAAACCCAATGAACAGGACGACCAGTAATGGTTTGTATCACCCATGTATTATAAAAAGGGATATACGCTTTCCAAGCATCTTCACCTGCTTTTACAAATAATTTAGATAATCCAAAAGATGGCAACAATACTAATAGTACGCTTACCAAATACACAACTAAGAAGTGTTGTAAAGGCATATTATTTTAATTGATACATAACTTCCTTCACCAATTTAACCGTGCGATTAACATCGGGTAAAGCAGCAGCCACTAAATTAGGTGCATAGTGAAGCGGTGCGTCTGCCGCTGTAATTCGCCGAATAGGTGCATCGAGATAATCGAACCCTTCTTTTTGAATACGATAAGAAAGTTCAGAAGAAACAGAGGCATATGGCCACTCTTCTTCCACAATCACCAATCGATTTGTTTTTTGAACGCTCTCCAACACTGTTTTCCAATCTAGTGGTCTGATCGTACGCAAGTCAATTACTTCGGCGCTTATTCCTTCTTTTTCTAATTCATCTGCTGCCCCTAATGCCACTTTCATCATTTTATTAAAAGAAACAATGGTCACATCCCTACCCGCCCTTTTTACATCTGCTTTTCCTAATTCAATATAGTATTCTTCATCTGGCACTTCTGACTTGTCTCCATACATCAACTCACTCTCCATAAAAACTACTGGGTCTTCTTCAAAACGAATTGCTTGTTTAAGCAACCCCTTAGCATCATACCCATTGCTCGGCGAAACAACTTTGATACCCGGAATGTTTGCATATAAAGCTTCAAAGGCCGTGGAGTGCTGCGCACCTAGCTGACCTGCAGACCCGTTGGGTCCTCTAAAAACGATTGGGCAACTGATTTGCCCTCCGCTCATTGCCAACATCTTAGAAGCGGTATTTAAAATTTGATCTAAAGCCAAAACAGCAAAGTTCCAGGTCATAAATTCCACAATAGGACGCAATCCATTTTGAGCGGCGCCAACTCCAATTGCGGCAAAGCCTAATTCAGAAATCGGTGTATCAATAATGCGCTTGTGACCGAATTCCGTCAGCATCCCTTGACTGACCTTATAAGCGCCATTATATTCGGCCACTTCCTCACCCATCAAAAAAACCCGTTCGTCTC
>CAYFLE010000002.1:0-9878 GCA_964343645.1 uncultured Chitinophaga sp.
AACGTAATTGTATTTTTTATAAAAAGTTTCCAAGGTGAATCGGGTGGTTGGGGCTGGTAAAAATTCTATCCCTGCCACAAAATGGGTGCTCTGTGTGTAACGTGCATTTTTATTAGATAAATTACCTGAATTAGTTCTGTAACTCAGGATGGTATAAGGAACCAATTTGTAATAGTTACCAATGGATGCATTAAGTGTCCATTTGTCGGTTAGTATATAGGAAAAGTTAGCTCTTCCTGAAAGCGTTTTGAGGGGGTTATTTCCTGTGGTCGTAAAGGAATTCATATCTGTTCGAAGGCCAGCACTAACACTTAATTTATTATCGTTGGTTCGTTTACTTACCTGCACAAAAGCGCCTGTTCTCCAAAACTTAATAGCTGATTGATATCGAATGGACACAGCGGGTTGTATTATATTTCCATTCGCATCCCGAAACTCTTGACGAATCCGTTGGAATGCATTATTGTTACTTTTTACATACTGCGCAACGACCCCATAGGATAATTTAAAGTTGTTCTTTGATTGGTTGATATCAAATCGAAACTTGTTTTCTATTTCTTGTGAAAAAATTCCTGTCCTTCTTTTTGCTTCATTCCCCAGGTCATTTCCGTCGAATTTTTCAATGGAGTTGTCCAACATACTTCTGCTAAGCGCCAAGTTCCAATACCCATTTTTTATTTGATTTCGAAGAGTAGCGCCAACGGTATAATTCCATTGATTGATGGAAGGGGTTGCATCCAACACATACAATTTTTCCGGGGTAGCTTCTCGAGGTAAACCAAAACTAAAGTGATCAATAGCTCCAATTCCTAATAAGGTCAGCGTCATTTTTTTATTGATTCGGTGCGTGACTTTGTATTGAAAGTCCCAGTAATTAGGACGAATAGGGAGATCAATCGCTTTGAATAATAATTGTAAGTAAGAACGGCGGGCCGATGCTAAAAAGGTTGTCTTTTTTGAAAGCGGTCCTTCAAAAGTGGTGGCTAATTCTGTAGCACTTAACCGAATATTACCTTGTAATTGATTCGTGTTTCCATTTCGTTGTCTGAATTGAAATACAGAGGAGAGGGCATTGTCGTGTCGAGCGTCAAACGAAGAAGTTGATAATTTTACTTCTTCAATAAAACTCACATTTAAAATACCTGTGGGGCCACCACCACTGCCTTGTGTAGAAAAGTGATTGATGACAGGGATTTCAATTCCATCTAAGTAATAAACATTTTCATTGGGAGCTCCACCTCTAATGATGATATCATTTCGATAACCGCCCACACTACCACTGGTGCCTCCAACCCCTGGTAACACCTGGATCACTCGAGAAATATCAAAGTTTCCCCCCGGGTTACTGCGAATTTCTTCGGTCGTTAATTTTTGGACACTGAGTGGAGTTTCTAAACTTGCTGCGATGGCAGTTTTTCGGTTTTTTACCTGCACCGCTTCAAGTACTTTGGTTTTTGGTTCTAGCTGCAACGAAAGGGAAAGTTCGTTCCCCGTTGTGATGACAAGATTGTAAAGGGTGAGGTCGGTATATCCAATTGCACTGACTTTGACGGTATATGTTTTGGGTAGAATTCCTTTGATGCGGAATTGCCCTGCAGTATCACTGCTGGTGCCAAGCGGAGTGCCCACTAATTGGATGGACGCCCCTACGACGGGAGTTAAGAAATTTTTATCAGTGATAGTGCCGGTTAAGCTACCCAGCCCTTGCGCTTGGCTGAGATGAGCAAGTAGGAGCAGGATAGGCAGTAAAAATGGCTTTTTGTTCATAACCATTACTAACAAACAATAGAGTGAAATGTTTGGAGTATATTGAACCATTAATAGGAACTATGAAACGAATTGCACTCCTCCTAACCCTCTTTGTATCTGCGCTTTGCTTTGCGCAAAAAAAACCCTTAGACCATACCGTTTACGACCAATGGGAACGGATTAGTGAACGATTAGTTAGCCCAAATGGGGAGTGGGTGGTTTATGTGGTTGACCCACAAGAAGGAGATGGTACGCTATACGTCCAGTCGCTTTCTACCAAGGCCATTCAAGCATTTCAACGCGGTGGAGCCCCTCAATTTAGTTTCAACGGACGATTCCTGGCTTTTAAAATAAAGCCGTTTTTTTCGCAAACAAGGGAGGCTAAAATCAAGAAAAAGAAGCCTGAGGATTTTCCTAAAGATTCCTTGCTCATTCTTGAAATGGGTAAAACAATTTTGAAAAAAATGCCGATGGTGAAATCGTTCAAGTTCCCAGCTGAAGAGGAAGGTTTTTTAGTGGCGCAACTGGAATCAACCGAAAAAGCAAATGAATCCAATGAGACGCCAAGTTCACTAGTTGTCATAAATCTATTAGAAAATACAGAGTACACCATTCCTCGTGTAAGCGAATTTGAAGTGGCCCCTAAAGGAGGAAAATTAGTTGCAGAGCAATGTCGCAACCCAAAAGATTCATTAGGAAAAACAGCTATACTAGTAGCCCAATTAGCTGTAAAAAAACTTGATACGATTGCAAATGGGGGGAATGATTTTAGGTCTTTCACATTTTCAGAAGATGGCACGCAACTTGCCTTTTTAGCAGAGAGAGACGCGAGACCCAAAGAATTGATTAAGTATTTCAAGTTATATCACTATCGTAATAACGGTGATTCTGCTCGTTTATTAGTGGATCGGAACTCAATGGGGATGAAACTGGGAAATACGGTAAGCGAGTTTGGTAAACCTCGTTTTAGTAAATCTGGCAAGCGAATTTATTTTGGTTCTGCTCCCATCAAATCAGCACCGGATACCAGTTTGCCAGAAATTGACCAAGTGAAAGTAGATGTATGGCATTATAAGGATGACTATTTGCAAACGCAACAACTCTTCAACTTGAAAAGGGATTTGGAGCGCAATTATTTAACCCTATTTGATTTTCCCAGTCAAACTCTTTTGCCTTTAGAGTCGGATGAAATTTCACAGGTGATTACTACAGCTGATGGAGATGGGGATCTAGCCTATGGCATAAGCGATTTTGGATATCGCATTGAATCGCAATGGAGGGGCATGTCAAAAAGAGATATCTATCAAATTAAAATTTCTACTGGGGAATTTACGTTGCTCAAAAAAGGATTGGATGGGGTTGTTTATTCATCCTTTGTTTCTCCAAGTGGAGAAGCGCTTGTTTGGTATGATTATGCATTAAAACAATATGTCAGTTGGTACAAAGGGAAAATGCAAGTGATTAGTAAACAAATTCCTTTTCCTTTATATGACGAAGAGCACGATTCGCCGGGTCCACCGGATTCCTATGGTATTGCAGGTTTTGAACTAGGGGATTCTGCCGTGTGGATTTATGACCGATTTGATACTTGGAGAGTTCCGTTGAATGGGAAAGGAAAAGTAAGGAACATTACAATGAGTGGCAGAATGAAGAAGGAAAATTTCCGTTATGTAAAATTGGATCCTAAAGAAAAATATGTGGCAGAAAATGGGTGGAGTGTTTGGCGGTTTCAGCAAGAACAGGATAAATCAGCTGGAATTGCTTGGGCAACTTGGAAAAATCAGCAACTGAGTTGGCAAAAACAGTTACAAGGGGCTTTCACCTATGGAAATCCTGTTAAAGCAAAGTCATCTTCTGTTTTGCTTTATACCAAAGAAAGCTATATTCAATCTCCAGATTTGCATGCTTGGAATATCAATGGCGAATTGAGTTTGGAAACTAAATTAACTGCCATCAATGCGCAGCAACAACAATATAATTGGGGAACCTCTTCAATCTATCGTTGGAAGTCTATTGATGGTAAAAATGCACAAGGAGTTTTGTATTTGCCCGAAGATTTTGATCCAAAAAAGAAATATCCTGTGCTACTTTATTTCTATGAGACACATACTAACACACTGCATAGTTATATCCCTCCTTCGCCAACTGGAAGTCGATTAAACATTTCTTTTTTTGTGAGCCGTGGATATGTGGTGTTAAGTCCAGACATTCATTACCAAATTGGGTATCCTGCTAAAAGTTGTTACAACTACGTAGTGAGTGCTGCACAACAATTGGCAAAAGAGTCGTGGATTGATAAAGCAAATATGGGTATACAAGGACAAAGTTGGGGCGGTATACAAGTAGCACAGTTGGTTACCATGACTTCACTTTTCAAAGCAGCATGGGCGGGCGCGCCTGTTGCAAATATGACGAGTGCTTACGGGGGAATTAGGTGGGAAAGCGGGGTTAATCGTCAATTCCAATATGAAATGACGCAAAGCAGAATTGGAGCCACCTTGTGGCAGCGTCGTGATCTCTACTTGGAAAACTCTCCTTTATTTAAAGTGCCGCAAATCAAAACGCCATTAGTGATTATGGCCAATGATGCGGATGGTGCTGTGCCTTGGTATCAAGGTATTGAGTTATTTACGGCGATGCGCCGAATGGGGAAGCAAGTGTGGATGTTGAATTATAATGGTGAAGCACATAATTTGAGAGAGCGAAAAAATCAGAAAGATATTTCCATCCGCGAACAGCAGTATTTT
The DNA here is from genome assembly GCA_964343645.1 of uncultured Chitinophaga sp. Classification (GTDB taxonomy): domain Bacteria; phylum Bacteroidota; class Bacteroidia; order Chitinophagales; family Chitinophagaceae; genus JJ008. The sequence goes on from CAYFLE010000002.1 coordinate 4,497, forward strand.
GATTGGTTATTAAAAGGAGAACGTCCAGCGCGTTGGATAACCGAGGGGATACCTGCTGTCAACAAAGGAAAGGATTGGGGCTTGGATCTTGTAGACTAAGTTAAAGAGGGCGTTCGGGGTCAAAGCTTTCTAACTCTTTGGCTACCGCAGTAAGAAAAGTAGCTCCCAAACTGCCATCTACAATTCGATGATCATAGCTCATGCTTAAGTACATCATGTGACGGATGGCTATACTATCACCAGCAGGCGTTTCTACTACTACAGGACGTTTTTTGATGGCACCTACCGCTAAAATGGCAACTTGTGGTTGATTAATAATAGGCGTACCCATCAGCGATCCAAATGTTCCCACATTCGTCAACGTAAATGTTCCATTTTGTGTGTCATCTGGTCTCAATTTGCCTTGTCTGGCTGCATCGGCTAATTGATTGACTTGCTTAGCAAGGCCAACCATATTGAATTGATCTGCATTGCGAATGACAGGGACAATTAAGTTGCCAGACGGAAGGGCAGTAGCCATTCCAACATTGATATCTTTTTTGACAATAATGTTATTGCCATCCAAAGAGCAATTGATCAACGGGAATTTTTTGATACACCTTACAATAGCTTCAATGAATAATGGGGTATATGTAATTTTTGTGCCCTCTCTTTTTTCAAAATCCTTTTTGACTTTTTCTCGCCATAAAACCAAATTAGTAACATCTGCTTCCGTAAAACTAGTTACGTGCGGACTGGTATGCTTACTTCGCACCATGTGGTCCGCAATTAGCTTTCTCATCCGATCCATTTCAATAATCTCTACATTGCCTGTATAGCTAACGGGTAATGATGAAGCGGTTTGTGGTTCAGGTTGAATGGCTTGGATGGGAATTACCATTTCCTGTGATGGCCTATTTCCTGTTTGTTTTCGGGTGCTTACGTATTGTAAAATATCTTTTTTTGTTACGCGACCTTCATTTCCAGTTCCTGGGATATTTTCTAATTCAGCCATGCCAATCCCTTCGCTTGCAGCGATGTTCAAAACTAATGGAGAATAAAAGCGGGCGTTTCCAAGTTGGATTGGCTTAGGTTCCGCCGCATAATGAACAGGAGCAGGCTCTTTTTTAGTTTCTTGCGTAACGATTTCAGTAACGGGAGTGATAGTTTTAGTAGACGAAGTGGCAGTTGTTGCCTCCGTTCGAATACGAGCAATTACCTTTCCAATGGGCACCACCTCATTCACATTGTATAAAATCTCCTCAAGAATGCCAGCAGCTGTGCTAGGCACCTCGCTGTCTACTTTATCTGTTGCAATTTCAAGTACTGTTTCATCAAGTGCTACCACCTCACCTGGTTTTTTATGCCATTTCAAAATGGTCGCTTCCATAATACTTTCACCAAGCTTAGGCATTACCAGTTCCACTATAGCCATACGTAGGGTTTAATTAACAGCAATCAAGAAGCAAATCTACAATATTGTGATCAATCCTTATTGATCTAGTAGGATGAATTGCCGCAATTGATTGAGCGCAGTTAATGCGGTTTGTTTAGTATTTCTATTCCGGTCAAATCCCCAATTGTATTTTTTAGCTTCTATTTTATTTTTATTACCCACTGCAATCCAAACGGTACCTACGGGTTTTTGCGGGGTACCACCGTCAGGCCCCATGATTCCAGATACCGCAATCACATAGGTGCAACCCAATTTGTCCAACAGCCCACTTGCCATTTCTAAAACAACCTGTTCGCTAACGGCCCCAGCTTCCTCTAATGTGACTTTTTTTACCCCGAGCAGTGTATTTTTTGCTTCATTGGAATAACTAATAATACTACCAGAAAAATAGCGGGAGGCGCCCGGAATCGCGCTTACCATACTGGCGATTAATCCTCCCGTGCAGCTTTCGGCAGTGCCAAGAGTGGCATTTTGTTTCAATAATAATTTTCCAATGTAGGACTCTAATTCTTCAGCAGAGTCGATGGCTAAATAATCTGCAACTAGAATTTTAAGACTATCTACATATTCATTTAAAAGAATAGTAAGTGTCGATGTTGACTCTCCAATTGCCGTAAGACGCAGTTTGACCATTCCGTATTGCGGCAAATAGGCCAGCGATAGATTGGGGGGCAGTTTGCTTTCAAATTCAATGAGTCGCTCTGCAAGCATTGACTCGCCAATTCCTACTGTGAGTAAAGTATGGTGTAGTACTACGGGCGTTTTTAATTCCTTTTGAAGTAGTGGTAAGACAGATCCTTTGAAAATGTCTTTCATTTCCTGAGGTACCCCTGGTAGCGAGATATAAAGCACCTTGTTTTTTCTGAACAGCATGCCAGGGGCTGTACCTATAGGGTTTGGTAATATTTCACAGTTGTCCGGCACATCGGCTTGTTTGCAATTTCTCTCCAGTAACGCACCTGGTCTTTTATAGACTTCTTGAAAAAGATACTGTATATGCGCCAGCGTAGCAGGATCCCTTTTCAGCGTACCGCCAAAATAGTTGCATAAAAATGGCTTGGTTATATCATCGGCAGTAGGGCCTAATCCGCCTGTTAAAATCACAACTTGTGCATGTTTGGATTCCTGATCCAGTGCAAATTTGATTTCATCTGCCCGATCTCCCACAGCCACTCGACGCAAAACTAAAATTCCAATACTATTGAGTTGTTGTGCAATAAAGGCACTATTGGTGTCAATGGTTTGACCAATTAGTAATTCATCTCCGATAGTAATAATAGATGCAAAAACTTTCTCCATTCCCTCTAATTTCCCAACATTCTATCCATGCTAACTTTACCTGGTCCCGCGAATAATAAAACTAAAAACCCAGCTAAATACAGGGCCGCATGTTCGCCCTCACCAAAAATATCGCTGTTGTGCACCATAAATAAAGCTACTCCCATCGTTACAATAAGTGGGATGACCACCAAACGGGTCATTAAACCTGCGATCAATAATACCGCACAGAAAAATTCCGCAAATATGACTAATGATAGCGAAGCGGTACTCCCAATATGAAAGGGGTCTGGAAAGTCTTTTACTACGGTCATAAACTTGATTAGTTTATTGAAACCATGTGGTATAATTAAGCCTCCCATGGCAAGACGTAATAATAAAAGTGAAAATGAAATGCTATTTTCTGTGTAGCGGGTACTAAATAACTTTTTCATAGTCGATAATTTACTCCACTAACTTATGCAATTTTTGTTAAAGCAGTCCTAATTACTCACTTATCCACATCTGTTTGCAACCTGTGCTTGGGAGGGCTAAAAATAATTCCAATATTCGCCCGTTATTGAAAATTAACTATGCGGCTATTTCTGCTCTTGGTTGTATGTTTTTTATTCCCGACAGTTTTCTGGGGGCAACGTACCCGAATGCCTATAGAGCAATCTACTGCTATTGAGCAAGCACTTGCTGCGTTTCGGTTAGGTAATATAGAGGAGGCTTGTCCTGCCGTTGATCAGATTTGGGTGAAACAACCGAACCTGGTATTCCAAAATCAAGATTTGCAAGTACAGGAATTACGCTACGCCAACATTGCCTGCCGATTATTGCAAGCAAACAAAGATGCAGTAAATGAGGCTACTCAATTTATTCAAGAAACTACTGTTATTGCATGGAAAGATCGCACGCACTATTTGTTGGGGAACTATTATTTTAAGCAGCAAGATTGGGCCGCTGCTATTCGAGCCTATAAAGCGGCCGCCATTGCAAATTTGACAAACACGGAAATCGCCATTCTTCAATTTAATTGTGGCTATTCGCATTTTGTATTAAAACAGATGGAGCTGGCAAAGCCATTATTGAATAGCATTCGTCAACTTCCTGGAACTAAATTTCAAGTGCCTGCCACTTACTATTATGGGTTAATTCTATATGGAGAAGGTAAATTGAATGAAGCATTAAATTGTTTCCAACCATTAGAGCAGGATCCTACATTTGGAAAACTTGCAGTTTATTACAGCAGTCAAATTCTATTGTCAAAGGGACAAGCAGAGCAGGTAATTTCCTATTTAGCAAACAGAACGACCTTCCTTCAAGATACCAGTTATCCTTCATTAGAGCTTAAGAAAGTATTAGGGCAGGCTTACTTTGCCACCAATAACTTTAGGAGCGCCTTGCCCTTACTCGAAACTTATGTCGCCTCTGCGGATTCTTTTTTTCGTTCAGACCTTTATGCGCTTTCCTATTCACAATTTCGGCTTGGTAAATGGATGGAAGCCATTAACGGATTTAAGAAGCTAACAAATACACAAGATACCCTAGCTGTCTATGCATTATTTCATATCGGGGAGTCATATGTACAATTAAATAACAAACAGGAGGCGCGGTTGGCCTATTCATTGTGTAAACAAAATGAGATCGATCGTTCTTTACAGTCGCGTGCGCAATTTAGTTTTTCAAAACTGAGTTATGAATTGGGTTATTTTGATGAGGCGGTAAGAGAATTAGATAATTTTATTCGTTTACATGCTGACGATTCTGGTATTGGCGAGGCTAATGAAGTATTATTCGCCTCATTAGCGGCATCTAGTAATTATAAACGTGCTTTACAAGTGTTAGAGCCCATTCGAGTTCCCTCTGCACAAACGCTAAGGCTGATTCCAGCTGTTCGATTTGGAAGAGCTGTAGAATTATTTCAAGATGGGGATTTAGTGGGGGCTAAAAATTTATTACAAAAAAATATTAATGATAAAGCAGCGGCAATTCAACTTCCTTTCACTCATTTTTGGCTGGGAGAGATTGCCTATCGCCAACAAGATTTCACGACAGCAGTGCAACACTATGCTACCTATTTGTCGTTGGGAGCTGGGGTAGTGGGAGAGGCTTCCCCCATCCATGCCCATTATAATATGGGATATGCTTATTTGGGACTTAGTCAATATAAACTGGCGCTGGGACAGTTCGAAAAAGTAAGTTACGGACCAAGGGTTGGTAACACTTCTCTCGAATTAGATGCTCGGTTGCGTATCGCTGACTGTCAGTTAATGCTTCGTCAGTACAAAGTGGCTCGTCAATGCTACCAAGCTTTTGTTGATATAGAGGCCCCATCGGCACCGTATGCTTTTTTTCAGATAGCCTCTATTGCTGGAATTGAAAATGTCAATGAAAAAATTCGACTGCTGAAAGAGTTAATGATTCGTTATTCTACCTCCGAATATGTTTCTAGCGCAAAGAAAAGTTTAGCTGAAGCACTGATGGAAGGGGAAAAGTTTCGAGAGGCCGTTCCCGTATTGGAAGATTTACTAGCAAATAGTGGAGTAACAGATCAACCGGGGCTTTTATTCAACATGGCGGTAGTTTATTATAATTTGGATGAAAATGAAAAATCTTTGTCTTTTTATCAGCGTTTAATTGAACAATATCCTGGCTCCGATGAGGCCGCCGATGCTGTACAAGAG
>CAYFLE010000002.1:9888-27569 GCA_964343645.1 uncultured Chitinophaga sp.
ACGGAATATGGAAGTTACTTAAAGAAGCAAGGGATCTCTGTGTCTGTTAATTTGGAGGACTTTTTGCAATATCTCGCTGCTGATCAGCTTGTGGAAGCTAAGAATTATCCAAAAGCCATTTTAGCGCTTCAGCAATACACTGTTCAATTTCCGCAGGGAAAATATCATGCTGATGCATTATTTCAGTTAGCGAATTGTTACTACGCCCGTAAAGAAGTTGAACAAACATTGGTTTCGCTTGAACAATTATTGGCAGGGCCACCTAAGCGATATCAAGTGGAAGCTGAATTTATGGCTGCTCGTATTTGTTATTTTGATTTAAAAAAGTATGATAAAGCAGCATCTCATTACGAGCAATTAGTGGAATTGACTTCCAAGGCGGAAGATCGACTTGAAATTTTCCGCGGCTTATTGCGGACAAATTACCAATTGAAAAACTGGGCTTTGGCTACCCAGTACGGCGATTCACTGAATGGACTAAAGGAAAAGAGTAAGGACGACCAAGCCTTGAGTGCATTAGTCAAAGCAAAAAATTACTTTGCCAATAATAAAGAAGTAGAGGGACAACAGATTCTTCAATCAGTTTTACAATTGAATAAAGCTTCTTTAGCTGCTGAAGCACGGTTTGAAATGGCCCATTCAATGTTTAGGTTACAACAATGGAAAGTAGCTGAAAAAGCAGCTTTTGAAACGATAAATAAGTCGGGTTCCTATGAGTGGTGGGTTACTAAATCATATTTACTGCTAGGGGATATCTATCAAGCCCAAAAAGACTTTTTTAATGCACGTGCTACCTATCAAAGTGTTTTTGAAAATGCGACTGACCCTTCTTTACGCAAAGAGGCACAGGATAAATTAGATTTTTTGAAACAAAACGAAAAAGGGAATCAATGAGTAAGATAAACTTATTGTCAACTATTGTCCTCCTTTGCGGATTACTCTTTTTTTCTATACCTGGGCATACGCAAAAGAATACTGAAGTAAAGAGTGTAGACATTGTTTCGTCCTATCGTCCTCAAATTGCAAATGGGGCAAAATTTCAGTTTTTGCCTAGTACACCTGTCAAAGATTCTAGTCGTTTACTGCTTTCCTACCAGCCCGATTTAAGAGTGTATTCGTCAGGCTATCCACTTTCTCCATTACGACCGCTTGCATTGCCCTTGAAAATGGATCCTGGGTTGGTTGATCGATTTTACGTAAAGCTTGGGTATGGTAACTTGAAGTCGCCCTTTGCTAAACTTTTTTTTACTAAACGTAATGGGGCCTCCAAGGGATTTTCCATTGCCGCCTTTCATCAAAATGCAACGGGTAAAATTGCATCACAAAAGTTTGGACAAACGAGTCTTTCCACAGAGGGTTTTCAACAATTTAAGTCCAGCAATATTGAAGTGAAAGGCGGAGTACAATTTAGTCTTGCACAAGTTTATCGATATGGCGTTCGTACTCCTTCCATGTTGCCGCTTTCCAACGACGATCAATTTCGTTATACTAACATATCTGTTAAGTCCGGATTTCAAACCATTGAACCAACCCGCTTCGGCATTATGTATGGCGGCGATATAGAGGCTGGTATTTTTTCTAACCAAAAGGGCGAACAAGAAAAGTCAGTCAAGCTGTCTGTCCCCCTAAAAAAACAGTTAACTGATAATTGGCGGATATCGCTTTTGGGAAATGCGCAACTCACAACCATTTATCATCATTCGGGTCATTCGATAACAAACAATGTGGTTGCTTCTCGTTTACTCGTTTCTCATACTAGCAATTTATTTACTATTCAAGGAGGGTTACAGCCCACCTGGGATCTAGCTGGATTTTCATTACTTCCAATTTTGAACGGAACTGTAGCTATTGACAGCACCAAGCTGCTAATCCAATGGGGCTGGGAAGGAATGAATCAAATTAATAGTTTTCAGCAATTATTTACTACTAACAATTGGATTGAATCTCCTGCTAAAATGTTGAATACCCGCACGACCGAATTTTATGTAGGTATTAAAGGAGCGCCAACGTCTCATATCAACTATCAATTGCGCGGCGGTTGGGCGCGTATAAAAAATTTACCACTTTACTTGAACGATACCTCAGTGTTGACAAAAGGGAATTCGTTTCATGTTTTGTTCGAGCCTCAAGTACAACGGTTACAACTTGTGGGTGAAATTGCGTACCAAATTGCGGATCGAGTAGGCATCCGCGCAAACGTAACGATCAATCAATTCGCAGATTTAAAAATGCAGGCACATACCTGGGGGATTATACCGGTTGAATTTAATTTGACTGGTCGTGTGGAGGTGTTAAAAGATTTATATATTGACCTCACTGCCTTTTCTTGGCAAGGGGCACCTTATTTACAACGAGATGGTAAAATGGGCCGATCTAAAGGATCCTTTGATTTGAGCACCCATGTGGAGTTTAAACTAAATTCTTCCTGGCGTTGGTGGGGTCAGTTTAATAATTTGTTCAATCAATCGTATCAACGGTGGAACCAATATCCTGTTTATGGATTTAATTTCCTTACAGGTGTTGTATTTTCGCCACAATCAAAACGATCCCATTGATTCCTTTATTTATAGAATATCTGGCTGTGGCAGGCAAATTGCCGCTTGAAGGATTGGGGTATCTGAAATTGAATCAGACTCCAGCCCAAATGGATATTACCACAAGATTGCTGGAAGGGCCCAAGCAGGAATACGTATTTGAGTCTTTTCCTGCAGCAATGGCGACCCCTTTTTTTTCTTGGTTGAATGGACACTCGCAAGGTTCCATTACAGATGGGGAGTCGGCATACCAAGAACTAGTAAAGAATGTGAAACAATTAGAGGTCAATAGAACAATAGAGTGGAAGGGAATCGGAATTTGGAGGATGAATGAAGCGAAAAATGTCGAGTTTGAATTTAATTCCCTCGCGTTTCCTCCCTTAAAGCCAATTTATGCTGAAAAGATAGTTAGGAATAATGCAGTTCATGCAATACGAGTGGGAGAGTTGCAATCTGACTCTGCTGAAATGACTAGACGTCTTGCAAAAAAGTCTACAAAATTTATTCCAACACATTGGTTGTTGTTTTTTCTGGTACTCGCAATCGCTTCTGTTTTGAGTTGGTATCTTGTAGCGGGCAATATGCTTCCTTCGTCACTGTCTAATCCACAAAAAATTGTACCAAGCGAAAGTGCCGTTCAATACCGTTCATTGTAATGATGCAAGCTGAACATACCGTCCATTGTCCCGTTTGCGAGGCAGTTCGTTGGAAACGGGTGTTTGATGTAAATGATCATTCCATTTCTAAAGAAAAATTTACAATAATTGAATGTGACAATTGTTCGCTTCGCTATACCAGTGGGGCGCCCGCAAGCGATCAGATTGCACGGTATTATAAATCAGAAAACTATATTTCACACACCAATACCAGTAAGGGGGTCATTAATCTCGTTTATCAATGGGTGCGGAAATTTATGCTAGGGAAAAAGCGTAAGTTGATCACACAGGTGGCTACTATTTCCACAGGAACATTGCTGGATTATGGAAGTGGGGCAGGGGCTTTTTTAGCACATATGAAAAAGGCAGGCTGGAATGCTACTGGTGTAGAGCCGGATGAAGATGCGAGGAGTACTGCGCATCGTGATTTTGGAGTAGAGCTTTTAAAGCCAACCGATTTAAATAATTTGTCCGCTGCGCAGTTTGATGTGATTACGCTTTGGCATGTAGTAGAACATATACATGAATTAGACAAAACCATCGCACTGTTAAAATTACTCCTAAAACCGCAAGGTGTCATCCTAATTGCTGTTCCTAATTATACATCATTAGATGCCTATCATTTTGGTCCTTATTGGGCTGCATATGATGTGCCTAGACATTTATATCATTTTTCTCCGCACTCTATGGAAGTGCTGATGCAAAAGCATGGATTAAAAGTAGTAGACAAAAAAGCGCTTTGGTTTGATAGCTTTTATGTTTCACTACTCAGCACACGTTATCAGAAAGGCAAAACTGATTATGCAGACGGTCTTTGGCAAGGTATTCGATCCACAAGAGAAACAATGCGTACGGTGGATCGCTGCAGTTCGCTGATTTATATAATTACTCAATGACCCCAAGTGATCTCAAATAATTGAGGCCACCATTTCCCTGTTACAAATATTTTTTTAGTGGCACTGTCATAGGCAATGCCATTCAATACTTCTGCGCCAGGATAAATAGTTTGTGCTTGTGTTACAAGTGAAGAAAAATCTGCCTTCCCCACCACTTCTCCTGTAGTAGGGTTGATTTTTAAAATATAGGGAGTCGTGTATTGATTAGCATAGACAAACCCGTCGATATACTCTAGTTCATTTAAGTTATACGTGGGGCTACCTTCTTCCGTCACTAACTGACTTTTTAGTAATCGCATGTCAGTGGGGTTATAAAAAAACAGTTCTCCACTTCCATTGGTTAAAATCAACTGTTGTCCATCATTGGTAAGACCCCAACCTTCTTTATCAATGGTGAATTCTTTTATCTTTTTAAAATCGAGGGTGTAACAAAACACTTTCTTTTCTCTCCAGGTTAATTGATAAATGGTATCTCTTACTATCGTCACTCCCTCGCCAAAAAAAGAATCCCCGAGTTGGATAGATCGAAGCGACTTTCCAGATTGTAGCTCTATTTCCATCAATTTAGAACTACCATATTGACCGGTTCCTTCAAATAGTCGGCCTTGATAAACTAGCAAGCCTTGGGTGTAGGAGCTGGTGTCATGTGGGTAGGTGGCCGCCACTGAATAATTTAAGGGGCTTGGTTTAAGGGGGCTGTTTATTTCCTTTTCCGTCTCAGCTGAATTTCCAGTAGGTTGGCAGCCAATAAGGCCAACAATGAAAAATAGACTCAGAAGGGAGGAAACAATGTTTTTCATAGTTCTAAATTAATCTGGATAGCCCAAAACACGGGGTCATTCAAAAAATAATGTTAGCGAATGCAGCAATTTAACAAATAGCTATGTCTAAGTAGCATTGTTGGGTTTACAGGTCGCAACCTCAATCATGCTTATGTGAAAGGGCCCCCGTTTTCGGGGGCCCTTTTCTATTTCTTACAAGTGAATGGCTTCTCCATATGCCACTTCAATAGCATCCTTCACACTTTCGCTGATCGTTGGGTGGGGGTGAATAGAGTTGAGCACTTCGTGATAAGTAGTTTCTAATTTCCGTGCCGTCACCGTTTGAGCAATAATCTCAGTTACATTATAACCAATCATGTGCGTACCAAGCCACTCTCCATACTTTGCATCAAAAATGACTTTTACAAATCCTTCGGTATGGCCCGCGGCAGAAGCTTTACCGCTAGCACTTAGCGGGAACTTACCCACCTTGATTTCATAACCTGCGTCCTTTGCTTGCTTTTCAGTGTAACCCACCGAAGCGATTTCAGGTACACAATAGGTGCAACCAGGAACGTTATTGTAATCAATTGGTTCAGGTTTGTGATTGTATTTTTTCTCATTGTAAGCAATTGCTTCAATGCAAATAATTCCTTCTTTACTTGCAACGTGTGCCAATGCTTGACCAGGAGCACAATCCCCAATGGCATAAATACCTGGAACACTCGTCTGTCCAAATTTGTCTACAACAATTTTTCCTTTTTCTGTTTTAACGCCCGTTTCTTCTAGCCCAATTCCTTCAATATTGGCAGCTACTCCAACTGCACTTAATAGCACATCTGCTTCCAACACTTTTTCTCCCGCAGCTGTTTTTACAGTGGCTTTTACACCGTTTCCTTTTGTATCAACTGCAGTCACTTCGCTGTTGGTTAATATTTCAATACCGTTCTTTTTGTATTGTTTTTCTAGCTCTTTAGAAATGTCTTCGTCTTCTACTGGAACAATGCGGGGGAGAAATTCTACAATGGTTACTTTGGTTCCCATGCTATTGTAGAAATAAGCAAACTCTACACCAATGGCTCCACTGCCCACAATGATCATGGACTTAGGCATTTCAGGTAATACCATGGCTTCGCGGTAGCCAATTATCTTTTTGCCATCAATAGGCATGGTGGGTAATTGTCTACTACGACCACCTGTGGCAATCAAAATATGTTTGCCTTCTACGATTTGTTTTTTTCCGTCCTTATCCGTGACTTCTAACTTTCCTTTCCCTGCTAATTTGCCAAATCCCATGATGACGTCAATCTTATTTTTTTTCATCAAGAACTGAACACCCTTGCTCATTTTATCGGCTACGCCACGGCTTCTTCTGATTACTGCATCAAATTGTGGTTGCCCACTTGCTTCAATACCGAAATCTTTGGCATGCTTGATATATTCGTTCACCTGAGCACTTTTCAAAAGGGCTTTGGTGGGTATACATCCCCAGTTAAGGCAAACTCCACCCAAACTTTCCTTTTCCACTACTGCGGTTTTTAAACCCAATTGAGAAGCGCGGATAGCCGCTACGTACCCTCCAGGGCCACTTCCCAAAACAATTACATCATATGCCATAAAATCTATTTTTTGGTTAAAAGGCTGGCTATGAACACGCAGCCAGGGCGCAAAGGTACCCCAAAAGGGGATTCTAGCAAAGCAGGGGTCAAGCCCTAATTGCCACGGAGTCAGTCGATAAAAAAAAGACTATTTTTCGGTTTAAATCCCTGATTTCCCTTACCTTTGCCGTCCCAAATTTGTGTTATATGGCAAGAGTATGTCAGGTCACCGGTAAAGTTCCAGTAGGAGGCAACAAGGTGTCCCATTCTAATATCAAGACAAAGCGTCGTTTTCTGCCTAATCTTCAGCGCAAGCGTTTTTATCTTGCGGAAGAAGATAAGTGGATTACGTTGAAGCTTTCTACAGAAGCAATCAGAACCATTAACAAGAATGGTCTGTATAGCGTTGTAAAGCAATTGAGAGCACAAGGCGAAAAAATTTAACGACTTAAAGCGAACTAATCATGGCAAAAAAAGGCAATCGCGTTCAAGTGATTTTAGAGTGCACGGAGCACAAAGCAAGTGGCAAGCCTGGTACTAGCCGCTATATCACAGTGAAAAATAAAAAGAACAACCCTGAGCGCATGGAATTGAAAAAATTCAATCCCATTCTTAAAAAGGTAACTGTTCATAAAGAAATTAAGTAATCATTTCAATTAACGTATTAACGCGCACGTATGGCAAAAGCAGCAAAAACCGCGATCAAGAAAGACCCGAAGCAAGCAGCAGAGGCAAAGAATTACACCAAAGTAATCAAGGCTGTTCGCAGTCCTAAAACGGGTGCTTATACCTTCAAAGAGCAGATGGTGCACAAGGATAAAGTGAAAGAGTTTTTAGCTCAGAAGTAAATCATTCTCCCTTCAAGGGTATTTAAACCAGCTGTCTTACCTCGGTCTGACAGCTTTTTTTTTAACTCATAACCATGGGATTTTTCAATAAACTTTTTGGTCGGCAAGAAAAGGAGTCGCTCTATCAAGGACTCAAAAAAACGCGCGAAGGGTTTATTTCGAAATTAGTGGGGGTGCTTACTGGAAAAACCATCATTGATGAGGAGTTATTAAATGAACTAGAGGAAGTCTTATTGGGGTCAGACGTGGGGGTGGAAACGACTGTTCGAATTCTTGAGCGTATTGAAAAGCAAGCCGCCCATCGAAAGTTTTCCGATGAAAAAGAGCTGCGTGTTTTTATTCAACAGGAAATTGAGCAAATACTTGTAAGTAATAGAAATACAGAATTTTACGATTTCAAATCTGAGCTTCCCAAACGCCCTTATATTATTTTGGTAGTTGGGGTAAATGGAGTCGGTAAAACAACCACTATTGGTAAGTTGGCTTACAATTTTAAAAAAGCAGGCAAAGAGGTTTTATTGGGTGCAGCTGATACTTTTAGAGCCGCTGCTGTGGAACAATTGACAATTTGGAGTGAAAGAGTGGGAGTGCCCATTGTAAAACAGACTACAGGCAGTGATCCGGCTGCGGTTGCTTTTGATACAGTACAAAGCGCCTTAGCGAGGGGATCCGAAGTGGTGCTAATTGATACGGCAGGTCGATTACATAATAAAGCCCATCTCATGGAGGAATTGAGTAAGATTAGACGCGTGATTCAAAAGTCTATTCCGGATGCGCCTCATGAGGTATTGCTGGTGTTAGATGGGTCTACCGGTCAAAATGCACTGGAGCAAGCTCGCCATTTTACGGCTGCCACTTCTATCACTGCGTTGGCAGTTACAAAATTAGACGGCACTGCAAAGGGAGGTGTTGTATTAGCTATTGCTGATCAATTCAACGTGCCTGTAAAATTTATTGGAGTAGGTGAGCAAGCAGAAGATCTTTTGGTTTTTGATAAGCAAGCTTTTGTAAATAGTCTTTTTTCAAACACAACCCTTTCAAACGAATGAGAACAAAAGCACTCCATCCTAAAAAAGTAAATATCATCACCTTGGGGTGTAGTAAAAACATGGTGGATAGTGAAGTGCTTAGTGGGCAGTTGCGCGCTAATGAAATTGAAGTGGTGCATGAAAATAAAAAGTTAGACCATCAAATTGTAGTGGTCAATACCTGTGGATTCATTGATAAGGCAAAAGAAGAAAGCGTCAATACCATTTTAGAGCAAGTAGAACTCAAGCGAAAAGGCAAACTGGAAAAAGTATATGTGACGGGTTGCCTAAGTGAACGATACAAGCAAAACCTTGAAACGGAAATTCCTGAAGTCGATGCCTATTTTGGCACCATGGAACTACCGCAGTTATTGAAAAAGTTAGAAGCTAGTTATCAGTCTGAGTTGGTAGGGGAACGTTTATTAGCTACTCCTTCTCATTATGCCTATTTAAAAATTTCTGAGGGGTGCAATCGCACTTGTTCCTTTTGTGCCATCCCTTTGATGCGGGGTGGGCATATAAGCAGAACGATGGAATCTTTAGTGCAAGAAGCGGAGCAGTTGGTCAAGAGCGGAGTCAAGGAAATAATGCTAATTGCACAGGAGCTTACCTATTACGGGCTGGATTTATATAAGAAGAGAGCGTTGCCTGATCTTCTCCATCGGTTAGCGGATATAAAGGGACTAGAATGGATTCGTTTGCATTATGCCTATCCTTCAAAATTTCCATTGGAAATTTTAGATGTGATGCGGGAGCGTCCCAACATCTGCAATTATTTGGACATGCCTTTACAGCATGCTTCTGATCCGATGTTGTTGGCAATGAAAAGACAGATCACACGTGCCGAAATGGAGGATTTGTTATCCGCTATTCGTGCAAAAGTGCCTGGTATTTGTTTGCGCACAACATTGATCACAGGATTCCCGGGGGAAACAAGAGACGATGTAGAGCAATTAAAAGATTTCCTAGCTAAACAGCGGTTTGACCGCGTTGGAATATTTACCTACTCTCATGAGGAAGACACGTCTGCACATGCATTAGCAGACACCCTTACGCAGGAAGAAAAAGAAATGCGTGCGCAAGAGATCATGGAATTCCAACAAGAGATTTCTTATGAGTTGAATCAAGAAAAAGTGGGAAAAACCTTTCGTGTTTTAATTGATAAAAGAGAAGCGGGACGCTATTTAGGAAGAACTGAGTTTGACTCCGTAGAAGTAGATAATGAAGTGGTGATCACTACCACCAAAAAATTAACCATTGGGGATTTTGTGCCGGTTAAAATTACCAAGGCGTACGATTACGATTTAGAAGGAGAAATCGCTTCCTAATTCAATCTTTAGTTATCTTAGAAAAAAACTGAACTATGCAAGTGAATTGGCAGGGTGTATATCCCGCTTTGCTTACGCCGTTTACCAGCCAGGATGAGCTGGACATTCCCTTATTTGAAAAAAACCTACATGCACAACTAGAAGCAGGTGTTCATGGGGTAATTATTGGCGGGTCCCTGGGCGAAGCAAGTACGTTAAGAGAATCGGAAAAGAAGCAGTTAGTGCAGTCCGCAAAGCAATTGGCGGGAAATAAAATTCCTGTGTTATTGAATATCGCTGAGTCTATCACGGCAGATGCAATCGCTCAAACAAAATTGGCCATGCAATGGGGCGCTGATGGAATCATGTTATTGCCACCCATGCGATACAAAAGTGATGACCGGGAAACGGCTCAGTACTTTCAATCCGTAGCAAAGTCTACAGAGTTGCCTATCATGATTTATAACAATCCAGTTGATTATAAGATTGATTTTCGTCCTGAGCTTTTTGATCAATTAGTGGATCTTCCCAATGTACAAGCACTTAAGGAGAGCTCCAGGGATGTAACCAATTTAACACGTATGTTAAATCGATTTGGGGATCGGTTTAAGATTTTATGCGGAGTAGATACATTGGCCATGGAAGAATTATGTTTAGGGGCACATGGATGGGTAGCTGGATTAGTGGATGCTTTTCCAAGAGAAACGGTTGCAATTTGGAAATTAGTGCAAGTGGGCGAGTTAGAAAAAGCACGCGCGATTTATCGATGGTTTATGCCTTTACTCGAATTAGATATTCATCCGAAATTAGTGCAGTATATTAAACTTGCGGCACAAGAAGAGGAGATTGGCAGTGAATATGTACGAGCGCCTCGTTTACTACTAGAGGGTGCGGAAAGAGCACGAATAGTAAAAGTGATTCATACCGCTCTCGCGACAAGACCTGATTGTTAATACTAATTTATTTTCATGGCGTATATAGATTTTACTAGAGATCAGATTGATTCCTGTGTAGCGCAATCAGCGAAGGCTTTTCAGTCTTTTCGACTTACTAGCCCTGCTTTACGCAATCGTTTATTACATGCCATTTCGAGTGAGTTAGAAAAAGAAAGAACATCTTTGGTGACTGCAGCTGCCAGGGAAACAAATTTGACGGAAGTGCGGTTGAATAATGAACTAAGCCGCACCATCTTTCAGTTGGAGAGCTATGGCGATGCGTGTGAACAAGGATATTGGCTGGAGGCTTCTATTGATCAAGATACCGCTCCTAACACAGCTAAACCAGTTATTAAAAAACAAATGGTCCCCATTGGGCCTATTGTAGTATTTGGTTCTAGCAATTTTCCATTTGCTTATTCCACCGCAGGCGGAGATACAGCCAGTGCCCTAGCCGCAGGTTGTACGGTGATTGTAAAAGCACACCCCGCTCATCCGGAAACTTCTACCTTGGCTGCCACTTGCATTGAAAGAGCGTTGGCGGCTTGTCAATTATCTACTTCTATATTTTGCCATGTCTATGGCGCTTCTAATCAAGCGGGGGAATGGTTAGTAAAGCACCCATCCGTGAGTTGTGTTGCTTTTACTGGGTCTTTTGCGGGTGGAAAACAGTTATTTGATTGGGCAGCGCAACGTCGAGTACCG
Organism: uncultured Chitinophaga sp.; assembly: GCA_964343645.1. Taxonomy (GTDB): domain Bacteria; phylum Bacteroidota; class Bacteroidia; order Chitinophagales; family Chitinophagaceae; genus JJ008. The sequence goes on from CAYFLE010000002.1 coordinate 21,157, forward strand.
ATTCCTGTATTTGCTGAAATGGGAAGCGTCAATCCTGTTTTTCTTTTACCTCAAAAACTTAAGCAAGATTATGCTGCGTTGGCTACTCAATTAACGGCGTCCTTTTCATTGGGAGTTGGTCAATTTTGTACAAAGCCGGGATTAATCGTTGGTGTTCAATGTGAATCCCTGGAATTGTTTTGTGCGGAAATGGCTAAGCAAGTTTTAGCATTACAACCCGCCTTACTGCTTCATACAGGAATTGAGAAAAGCTATCTCCGCAAATCTGATTTATTGTTGGAGCAACAGCATGTAGAGTTAGTAGCACGTTCTGTTAGGCCAGCAAGTGCGGGAGAGGGGCAACCCCTTTTCACAAAAGTCGATGCTAAAACATGGCTTTCTAATTCATTACTCCAGGAAGAAAATTTTGGTCCCTATACACAATTGATCGTATGTCATAATCATACTGAATTATTACAAGTTGCAGAGGCAATGGAAGGCCAATTAACTTGCACCCTAATGGCAACGGTGCAAGAAGCCATCGAGAATCAGGAATTGATACACCTAATAGAACAACGTTGTGGACGACTCATTTTTAATGGAGTGCCAACAGGGGTAGAAGTGTGTAAAAGTATGCACCATGGCGGTCCGTTTCCTGCCACCACTGATGCAAGGTTTGGCGCTGTAGGGGCAGATGCCATCAAACGATTTATTCGACCTATTTCCTATCAGAATTGGCCAGAGGAGCTTTTGCCTCCTGCTTTACAAGATAGTAACCCACTAAAGATTAGGCGGTATAAAAATGGTAAGTTGGAATAATTAGGCCGACTTTATTTGCAGATCTTCTTGTCGGTGCTTCACCCAAAACCAACTACTGCTACAGAAAGAAAAAATCAGATAGCCTACTATAAGTAAAGTTGGGTGATTCACGTGTGCAGATAATCCAAACCAGTCTTGTTGGGTGAAAAGAATCCAACCTCCAACTATGCATTTTAAAATCTCCCAAACCATTGCCAGCGGCTTTCGGTCCATCAATTCTGTAAGCGCAAAAACATAAATAAAAATAAAGGCGCCATAGTAATAAATGTAGAAAGTGTTTAGAGAATTAATGGCCGCAATCGATCCAAATAAAAAAGAAATAAAAAGCAATAAAAAGACTAATTGTGTCCAAGCCCAACTTGTGAAAAGCGGTGAGGTTTTTGTATCATACTTTTCAAATTGATACACATTTTCAATTTTTTCTACAGGAAAACGCGCTTCTACATCAGCTGGCCTATAACCCGTCTTCTTAAACCAAAGGGTAAATTTGTCTGACCAGTTTTGTGTTCGCCAGCTATCTTTCATCAATAACCAGAGATGTTGGAAATTGATTCGGATGGGATTCCACGTGCGCGCAGGGCGTGTAATGCCATATACAGGTGGAATTTCTTTTTTCTCTGCTGTAAACGTTCCAAAAAGTTTATCCCAAATAATAAAAATTTGCGATAAATTTTTGTCCATGTATTCCGGATTGATGGCATGGTGAACGCGGTGATGCGAAGGTGTCACCAATACTTTTTCCAGCCAACCCATTTTATCAATGTGACGGGTATGATACCAGAACTGGGCAAACAAATGCAAGGGCGCAATGGTGCTAATTACTTGTTGAGGAATACCGAGAAGCGCAGCAGGTAGCAGTAAAATGGTAAATAAATTGAAAAAGGCTGAAATACTTTGTCGCAGCGCACAAGCCAAATTGAATTCTTCGCTACTATGGTGGATGATGTGCAAATTCCAAAAGAGATTTATTTGATGACTCCACCGATGAATCCAGTAGCCGTTAAAATCCAAAATGATAAACGTTAGTAAATAGACAATCCAGGTATTTTCGATTGATGTTACTGCAAAGTGTTTAAGCATGAAAGGATAAATCGCAATCACAATGGTTAATTCCAGTACGCTTTTAGTAACATTAGTAACCCCTGAACTTAAGGAGGAAATCATGTCCAATTGGCGAACAGTATCAAAACCTTTTAGTTGGCCATAAAGCTTTTCAAACAATACCAGCGTTAAAAATGCGGGCATTGCAATCAATAAAATTTTACCGTAGGTTTCCATAGTGAAATTGTCTACAAATTTACTTCGATTAGTTGATATCTTTACCATTCAATCCGTTTAGTCATGCAGGCAGTTTTTCATTGCATAGATGCACATACCTGTGGTAATCCTGTTCGCTTGGTGCGCCAAGGTGGGCCTACCTTGGTTGGAAATACAATGAGTGAAAAGCGGTTGCATTTTATGCGTGAATTTGATTGGATCAGAAAGGGGTTGATGTTTGAACCAAGGGGTCACGATATGATGAGTGGAAGTATTTTATATCCACCCCATGATCCCGAAAATGATGTGGCAGTTCTTTTTATTGAAACGAGTGGTTGTTTACCCATGTGTGGTCATGGCACTATTGGCACCATTACGATTGCAATAGAAGAGGGGCTGGTAACGCCACGTATACCGGGTACCCTTCGAATGGAGGCACCAGCTGGGCTTATTTTGATAAACTATGGAACCTCTATTCGAAACGGTAAATTAAAAGTGGATTGGGTTGAATTAACCAATGTTCCTGCATTCTTGCACACAAAGGGATTAGAAGTGGATTGTCCGGGGTTGGGTGTGTTGACAGTCGATATTTCTTATGGAGGTAACTTTTATGCAATTGTCGATCCGCAAAAAAATTTCCCGGGTCTAGAACATTACAAAGCAGAACAACTTGTAGGGTATGCTAGGGTTTTGCGTGAGCAGATTAATAAAATGATGACGGTGCATCATCCATTAGATCCAACGATTCACGGATGTAGTCATGTACTTTGGACGGGTGCAGTAATTGATCCACGTTCCACTGCTAGAAATGCGGTATTCTATGGAGACAAGGCCATTGACCGTTCTCCCTGTGGCACGGGCACTAGTGCACGCATGGCGCAGTGGGCTGCTTTGGGGAAGTTGAAAGTGGGAGAGACCTTTATCCACGAAAGTATTATTGGAAGCACATTTGAAGGGACCATCAAGGCCACCACACAAGTGGGGAATTTTCCTGCGATTATTCCTTCTATCCGTGGTTGGGCTAAAGTATTTGGAACAAATGTGATTACGATTGATTCAGAAGATGATCCTTATGCTTTTGGATTTCAAGTTATTTAAAGAAATTATATGAAGGTTGTTATTGTTGGGGGAGGCATTATTGGGTTAAGTACTGCGTTTTATCTACGTCGCGCAGGTCATACTGTTACAGTTATTGATCAATCCAATTTTTATAGTAATTGCTCACAAGGAAATGCCGGGTATATCTGTCCCAGTCATTTTGTTCCCTTGGCTACACCCGGTATTGTTATGCAGGGATTGAAATGGATGTTTGATTCAAAAAGCCCCTTTTATGTACAACCAACACTTGACTGGAATTTAATTCAATGGGGTTGGCATTTTATTAGTTCGGCAACGGCTAGTCGCGTATTGGCTGCTGCCGCTCCCTTACGCGATATTTCATTATTGAGTAAAATGGAATATGCCAGCTGGGCGCAACTTCCTGGTTTTGATTTTTTATATCAACAAAAGGGCTTGTTAGAAATATTTCAGACGCATGAAAAGTTTGCACATGCTAGTGACACGCTACGGCAAGCGCAAGCATTAGGATTAACGGATACCCGTTTAATTAGTAAAGAAGAATTGAAACATTTAGAGCCAGCGCTAGAGATTGATGCGCAAGGTGCTTTGTATTTTGGGTGTGACGCGCATTGTTCCCCGAATCATTTAATTCGTGTATTGATTCGGCAATTAGAGGATGCGGGTGTACAATTGGTACCAAACACACATGTGAAAGGATACATCGTTGAGGGAAAAAAAGTAAGTGGAGTAAAATTTGACCAAGGCCAACTATTGGCGGACGAAATCGTAATTGCTACGGGTTCCTGGAGTCGGGGTGTACTTGCGGATTTAGCAATTTCCATTCCAATGATGCCGGGTAGAGGATATTCTATTACTATAGATGATAGGTTGCACGGGTTTAACCATCCTGCTATTCTAGTGGAAGGTAGAGTGGCCATCACCCCCTTTTCCTCCACCTCTATACGTTTTGGTGGTACCATGGAAATTACGTCACACAAGACACCCCCTCGATTGAATAGAGTAGAAGGAATTGTAAACGCTGTAAAAAAATATTACCCCAGCATGGAGCTATCCGTTCCGCCCCTTGAAAAAGTATGGTATGGGTACCGGCCCTGTTCTGCAGACGGATTACCCTACATTGGCAGAGTGCCCGCATATGCAAACCTTACTGTTGCCACCGGGCATGCAATGCTAGGATTAAGTTTGGGTGCCGGAACAGGGAAATTAGTGGCAGAAATTATTGATCAAAAACCTCTTTCAATGGATATAAGGCCATTTGCAGTCGACCGTTTCTAATCTTGTTCTTACTTTTACGTGCCCCATGTCTTCTCTCCTCCAACATATCCCTTATTCCAGCACCTATGCGTTTTCGCCGTTGGTCAATGACTTTGTTTCCGATCAAAAAAAGTTTGCTTCGCTTGGTGTACGTCCAGTTTCTCTTAGCGGTGTGCGTGAAACAATTGATGAACGCTTGAAATCCACTACCAATCGGACAGTTTTAGTAGAACGATTAAAGGAGCAATACCAGGGGATTGAAACTTCTTCGAACGTGTTGGCTAATATTGAATTATTGGCAAAGGAAAATACGTTTACGATTACCACGGCGCATCAGAATAACTTATTTACAGGCCCCCTCTATTTTATCTATAAGATTTTACATGTTATTCAATTAGCTAAAACTTGTCAGCAGGAATTCCCCGCCTATAATTTTGTTCCTGTTTTTTATTTGGGTTCTGAAGATGCTGATTTAGAAGAATTGAATCATATTCACTTGGCTGATTCAAAATTGGTTTGGGAAACTAAACAAGCGGGGGCAGTGGGAAGAATGAAAGTGGATGCCTCATTACTTCAGTTGTTGGATCGGTTGGAAGGTGAATTGGGCGTTTTGCCTGCTGGAAAAGATTGGATTTGTTTATTGAGAGAATGCTATACAGAGGGAACCTTAATTGCTAGTGCTACATTTCGCTTGGTTAATTCACTTTTTTCAAAGTTTGGGTTAGTGGTATTAAATCCAGATGATGCGCAATTGAAAAAATTGTTTTTGCCCGTACTCCAGCGAGAATTATTTAGGGGAGATACGGAAAGTATTATGACACCGGCCATTGAAAAGTTAGCGCAATTGGGGTATGAAGCACAAGCGCATGTCAGGCCCATCAATCTGTTTTATTTGCAGGAAGGAAGTAGACAGCGAATTGAACAAAGTGGAGATCAATGGCAGGTGGTGGGAACTACTATTACATTTGATAAAGCTTCGTTGGAACTTGAGTTGAATCAACATCCCGAGCGATTTAGCCCCAATGTTATTCTACGCGGACTTTATCAGTGTACTTTATTGCCTGACGTGGCCTTTGTAGGTGGTGGTAGCGAAATTTCTTATTGGATGCAGTTTGGGAATTTATTCAACGAACATCAAATTCCTTTTCCAGTACTCGTTCTTCGTAACTCATTTCAATTGCTAGACGCAGAACTTGTTAAAAAAATGGCGATTTTGCAATTACAGCCTACTGATTTTTTTCAGACTATTCAAGAAATCAGTAACTGTCTTTTAACAGATAAGGATTTGGCTGCTTTTTCACTTCAAACGCAACTAGAAAGTTTACATGCTTTTTATGAGTCAATCAAATTGAGAGCGAGTTCAATCGATTCAACCTTGTTGGCACATGTAGCTGCGCTGGAGAAAAAAGCAGCTGATCAGTTAATGGGGCTGGAAAAGAAAATGAAAAAAGCAGTCAAAAAAAGGTATAGTTCGCAAGAACAGCAAGTGGCCATTCTTAAGAATCGGTTTTCACCCAAGGGACTATTACAAGAAAGAACGTTGAATGCAGGGGAGTATATTTCTCGATACGGCTTTAATTGGTTAGATCAAATTGCAAAAGCGTCCTTGGGATTTGAACAGCAGTTCACGCTGTTGGAATTGGCTTAATCAAATTGATTTTCCCAGCCTTCTTTTTTCAATCGTTCCACTTTTTCCATCACTTCTGATTCCATACTCTCTTTGTAAGTAGCAATCTTTTTTGAAATGGATTCGTCAGTGGTTCCAAGGATTGAAGCAGCCAGTATGCCTGCATTTTTTGCCGCATTTAATGCAACGGTAGCAACCGGTACCCCATTGGGCATTTGTAATATAGAAAGAACCGAGTCCCAGCCATCAATAGAGTTAGATGACTTGATAGGGACACCAATAACAGGTAAAGTTGTTACCGCGGCAATCATACCAGGTAAATGTGCGGCCCCGCCAGCACCGGCTATAATGATTTTCAAGCCTCTTTGCTTTGCATTCTTTGCGTAATCAATTAAAC
>CAYFLE010000002.1:27579-28218 GCA_964343645.1 uncultured Chitinophaga sp.
GGAGTGCGATGTGCCGCAAATACAGTCAATTCGTGGGGAATGCCACACTGTTTCAACATGTCAGCAGCACTTTGCATAATTGGAAGGTCGCTGTCGCTTCCCATAATGATTCCAATAACAGGGTTCATTGGCGCGGATTATAGACGCAAAGAAATGACAAATTTTTGAGAGTATTCTTTCTAAGGGCGAAGATCCCCTTTTAACCGAAGTAGCTCTGTTTCGGCTAATTTGGTTTGATAGCGGGCCCGAATAAGACGGGTATAAGCATCCTGTAGACTTTTTTGGGCTTCTTTCAATTGAATTAGCGTTGTAGAATTTAGCCGATAAACATTGAGTACGATCGTGACATTTTCACGCGCCAATTGAATATTTTCTTCTTCCAGTTGCAACGACAATTTTGCGGACTGATACTGGTTGTAGGCTTGTACAAGCGCAATATTTAGTTGGTTTCGTTGACTCTCGTATACTAATTGTTGACGCTTGAGGTCTAGATTTGCTTGCGCGATACTTTTTCGTTGTGTCAAATTATTCGCAAGCGGAATGGTAGCCGTCAATCCGTAATTGAGTCCTTTGTTTCTACTAAATAATGGTTGAAAAGGGATCACTACAGCCTAGGCTGTAGTGAACCCTTTTCAAACA
>CAYFLE010000002.1:28228-28669 GCA_964343645.1 uncultured Chitinophaga sp.
GTTCACTACAGCCTTGTTATCTAGCTTAGTAAAATTATAATTGGAGTTAAAATTAATTTGCGGCCAGCGTTCTGCTTTTTGTTCTTTAAGATTCAAGGCAGCTATGGCAATATTCTTTTTGGCTAGTTGTAAGGGGAGGCTATTTGATTCCCAATTATCTTGATTGACTGCTAATGGCACTTCTTTAGAAAAGGGAATAGAATCTTCCACGTCAAACAAAAATCCAGGCGACTGATTCATCAAATTGTTGAGTTCATTTTTTAAGTCCGTCATCAAAGTGGTTTGATCAATTTGAGCTGCCTTCTGTGCATTTAGATCCACTTTGCTTTGTAATAAGTCAGGTTTAGTGCCTGTCCCAATTTCTAGTTTGGTGGCAGCTAGTTTTACACGCTCGACATTGATGGCTAATTGTTCTTCAATTGCTTTTAATTGTTGTTTTTG
>CAYFLE010000002.1:28679-29032 GCA_964343645.1 uncultured Chitinophaga sp.
TAGCATAATAGCTATTAATCACTTGGGCAACAGTGTTCATAACTTGGTTACGAAGGGTCAAGTCTCCCATTTGTTGCAAGGCCACCGCTTTTTCGCGTTGCGCATATACACGCAACCCGCCAAAAATTGTCCAGTTTAACGCAATAGCCGCTGATGTATTATTAGATTGAATTCCTTTTCTTTCTCGTATGGCGCCATCGCTAAACTTTTGATATTGATCATTATTATTAAGCGTAAGACCAGTCGTTGCATTAACACGAGGCAAGAAAGAACCATTTTTAAATTCATTTTCAATCGCCATGGCCGCCGAGTCGTTTTTCGCAATCCTCAGTCCATAATTATTGGCTAATACC
>CAYFLE010000002.1:29042-31756 GCA_964343645.1 uncultured Chitinophaga sp.
CTCTTGCAATTTTAATTGCTGCGATTTTTCCTGCGCGGGTAGGAGTGAAGTGGTAAGTATAAAAAGAATGACGACTAGTTTCTTCATGCAGGCAGATTGACAGTTCCGATAATTTTATCTATTTCGCTTATTTTCTTTGGTCTTGAAAGGTAGGCGTACATCGCAGGGATCACGAATAAGGTTAGTAATAGTGAAAAAATAACGCCACCTACTATGACTATCCCCAATGGAATACGACTAGTTGCGGCAGCGCCTAGGGAAAGCGCCAGGGGTAAGGCTCCTAATGCCATCGCTAAACTCGTCATCAAAATAGGGCGAAGCCTTTGACCAGCTGCATAAATTACAGCCGCAGTGCGATCCATTCCTTTCAGCTGACTTTGATTTGCAAATTCTACAATTAATATTCCGTTTTTGGTTACCAGCCCAATCAACATAATCATGCCGATTTCAGAAAATATATTCAAAGTGTGCCCAAAAAACCACAGCGACAATACAGCGCCAGCAATGGCTAATGGAACAGTAAGCATGATAATCAATGGGTCAACAAAACTTTCAAATTGAGCAGCCAATACTAGGAATATTAGAATCAGTGCTAATAAAAAGGCGTAGGCAGTATTACTACTACTTTCTTTGAAGTCTCTTGATGAACCTGTTAATGCGGTAGCATAAGATTCGTCCAATACCTTCTTAGTAATTTTTTCCATTTCCTTTATTCCGTCACCGATAGTATAGCCCGGTTGAAGTCCAGCAGAAACAGTAGCGGATTTATACCGGTTGAAATGAAAAATGGATGGGGGGCTATTGGTTTCTGATGTAATGATTAAATTATCTAAGCTGATCAATTCTCCTCGATTATTTTTTACAAAAAGTAGTCGCATATCTCCTGGGTCATCACGTTCTGCTCGACTAACCTGCCCAATTACACTATACTGTTTACCGTCCTTGGTGAAATAACCCATTCTTCGATTACTATAGGCCATTTGTAAGGTTTGGGAAACATCTGCAATGCTTACGCCTAAGGCAGCGGCTTTTAATCGATCAATTTCAACTTTTATTTCCGGGCGGTTGAATTTTAGATCAACATCAGGATTTAATAACACCTTGCTATTTCTAGTTTCCTCTAAAATTTTAGGAAGTGCTTTTGTAAGTTTTTCGAAATTATTATTTTGAATGACAAAAGCTACAGGTTGTCCCCCACGTCGATTGACAGAAATGGTCTGTTCTTCAATGGTAAAGGCCCGACCCTCGTTATACTTGTTCAAATTTTTATTGACCGCTTTGACTAGATCAGCTTGTGAACGTTTTCGTTGATTGGGATCTACCAACATAATTCTTAAATAGCCGGTATTAGAATTGCCCGTACCTACAAATCCTGGTGCTGTCAAACTGTATACCATTCTTCTTTCTGGTATTGAGTCAAGCACCATTTCGGTTACATGTGTGATGTAATTATCCATGGCATCAAAGGAAGTTCCTTCTGGAGCAGTCAATTGGATTCTAAATTGACTTCTATCTTCCAATGGAGCTAATTCGGATTGGAGATTGGAGCCTATGAAATAGATTGCGCTAACACATAATAAAATTATAATAAGTGCCATCCATTTAATACGCATGAAAGCACTCAATAAATTTTGATACATATTTTCCATTCCCCTAAAAAAAGGTTCTGTGATTCTATAAAACCAGGAATGTGATGTAGGGTTCTTTCTGGTCAACTTAACATTCAGTACAGGCGTTAATGTTAATGACACAAAAGCAGAAATCAATACAGCGCCGGACACAACCACGCCAAACTCTCTAAATAAACGACCTACGAATCCTTCAAGAAAAATTACTGGAAGAAAAACAATAGCTAGGGTAATAGAAGTAGCAATAACAGCAAAGTAAATTTCTTTAGATCCTTCAATGGCAGCCTGCCATTTGTTCATGCCCTTTTCGATCCTTTTGTAGATATTTTCCGTCACTACAATGCCGTCATCAACCACTAATCCGGTTGCTAATACAATAGCCAATAAAGACAATACATTGATGGTGAATCCCATGAGGTACATAATGAAAAATGAACCAATCAATGAAACCGGTATGTCAATTAGGGGTCGCAAGGCGATCACCCAATCCCTGAAGAAAGCATAGATAATCATTACGACTAAAAGAAAAGAAATCATTAATGTTTCTCGAACTTCTAGTATTGACTTTTTGATGAATTTTGTTTGGTCCATCCCCACGTCCAGAGTTATATCATTGGGGACGTCTTTTTTTATTTGCTCGATTCTTTTATAAAATTCATCGGCGATCGCTACATAGTTAGATCCGGGTAATGGAATTAAGGCAACTGAAATCATAGGAATTCCATTTCCTCTTAATAATGTTTCTTCATTTTCTGGTCCTAAGCTCACTTCCCCAATGTCACTCAATCGAACATCAGTCCCATTAATATTTTTTATAACGACATTGTTGAAATCTTCTTCACTGGCTAATCGTCCAAAAGTGCGAACAGATAATTCAATAGAGCTTCCATAAATTTTTCCAGAGGGCAATTCAGAGTTTTCTCTGGATAGGGCACTTTGAACATCAGTCACCGTGATTCCTCTAGCTGTCATCTTGTTGGGATCAAGCCAAATGCGCATAGCGTATCTCTTTTCACCCCAAATTTGTATGCCACTTACGCCCGGTATTGTTTGCAGTCTTTCTACAAGAACATTGGTGGCAAATTC
>CAYFLE010000003.1:0-7458 GCA_964343645.1 uncultured Chitinophaga sp.
AGTGAGGGGGCTGATTATTTTGTACAAAAGCACCTGCATACTATTTTTTCCAAAAACCCCTCCATCGATCTTTTATTATTGGCCTGCACACACTATCCGCTGTTACGAAATAAAATAGAAAAGTTTTTGCCGGCCGGTGTGCAGGTACTTTCACAAGGCGATATTGTAGCATCCAGTTTGGTGGACTATTTAGGCCGTCATCCGGAAATGGCTTCTCGTTGTACTCAACAGGCGCAACTTAGTTTTTTTACTACCGACAATAGCCTTGCGTTTGATAAACAGGCCGCTCATTTTTTTGGAAGACCCATCCAGTCCAAGGAGATCCAGTTGGGGGACCCCTGTTGCTAACTATTTGGGAATCATATTCTTATTTTTCTTTTCGCTCTCCTTTTTATCCCTTACCTTTGCGGTCCTTTCACAAAACGACGGGTGTGGTGACCTGACGTAAGTAAATGGAAATCCGGATCGTTCTCCCGATCCATCTTTCATCAAACGTGAAAAAAAGAGATTAAAATGAAACGTACTTTTCAACCTCATCGTAAGCGTCGTAAAACCGTACATGGATTTCGTAAGCGTATGCAAACTGCCAATGGCCGTAAAGTATTGGCTAGTCGTCGTGCAAAAGGTCGTAAAAAGCTGACTATATCTGACGAGCGCAAATTGAAATAACCTATCGCCTCCCTGAGGTTTCAATAACTTTACAGCTCCGGATTTCCGGAGCTTTTTTATTTTCTTTTCATGCCATTGCGACAAACATTTGGGAAAGCAGAACGATTAAAGAGTCGAAAGTCTATTGATGCGCTATTCAAAGAAGGACAGCGTTTCAATAAAGGGTCTATTCATGTTTTATATCGCGTGGTTCCAGAGCCGGGCATTCGAGTAGGAGTGGGTGTTTCAACCCGTCAATTTAAGCGTGCGGTAGATCGTAATCGTGTCAAACGATTGTTACGGGAGGCCTATCGTTTACAAAAACAAGGCTTGACACCCTCTTTGGAAAAAGTATCGGGCATCGATATTTTTTTTATTTACACCGCTACCACATTACCTGAGTACGCCGAGTTGGCTGCTCAGGTTGCACAAATTCTTACTAAACTAAACACTTCGCTTGTCAGCACCTCTACACCATAAAAACGGATGGCTGAAAACGAGTTTGATCCTTCCTTTCCTCGTATTGATTAAGTTTTATCAATGGGTATTGTCTCCTTGGATAGGTCCTAAGTGTCGGTACACACCTACTTGTTCTCACTATGCAGTGGAAGCATTACAAAAACATGGATTGTTCAAAGGCTTTTGGTTAGCCCTAAAAAGAATAAGCCGCTGTCATCCGTGGGGAAGCAGCGGCTATGATCCGGTACCTTAGTGGTGTACGTTGATTAGCTGGCTTTTTCAAAACGGCCGCTCACCACATTCCAATTAATTACTTGCCAGAAGGCGCCTAAATAATCCGCTCTTCTATTTTGATATTTGAGATAGTAAGCATGTTCCCATACGTCTACTCCTAAAATGGGTGTTCCTTTTACTTCTGCCACATCCATTAATGGATTATCTTGATTAGGGGTAGAGCAAATTTCTAATTTTCCTTCTTTTACAATCAACCAGGCCCAGCCGCTTCCAAAACGAGTCATTCCTGCTGCCGCAAATTTTTCCTGAAACGCTGCAAAACTTCCAAAGGCAGTATTGATAGACTCTGCTAATTTTCCACTCGGCTGGCCTCCTGCATTTGGAGCTAAACTTTCCCAGAAAAAAGTATGGTTCCAATGTCCACCACCATTATTGCGAACAGCAACAGAAATGCTGCCTGCTTCTTTTACGAGTTGTTCAATAGACTTGTTCTCGTGTGGTGTTCCGGCAATCGCCTTATTCAAATTGTCAACATAAGCTTGGTGATGCTTTCCGTGATGGATTTGCATGGTCAAGGTGTCAATGTGGGGCTCCAGCGCCTCATGTGCATAGGGGAGAGGGGATAAGGTGAATGGCATAAATTACTTTTTAAGAACAACAAAATTAAGCAAGGGGAGTTTGCTAACGGCGTGCTTTGAAAAAATCCTTCATTAATTGAGCAGCCTCAGGGGCGCAACAACCTGACTCAAGTTTGGTTTGCGGATGAAAGGGCCAATTAGAACCAGCTACCTTACGATAGCCATTTTTTACATCTTCTGTGCCGTATACTATGCGCCCAATTTTGCTCCAGTACAACGCGCCAGCACACATGGGGCAGGGTTCAACAGTCACATACAAAGTAGCGTCGGGCAGGTATTTGCTTCCAAGGGCATTAAAAGCGGCAGTCAACGCAATCATTTCAGCATGAGCAGTGGGATCTTGTAAACGCTCAGTCATATTGTGACCACGTGAAATGATTTTACCGTCTTGTACTACTACTGCACCCACAGGGACTTCCTCTTCTTCATAGGCTTGGGCCGCTTCCTGTAAGGCTAGTTTCATAAAGTGATTATCATCCATGCGCGGGGTATTTGCTAACTTGGTTCAAAATTCAGGTATGTCTACTGCTTCTCTATTGACAAAGATGCGGGAATATTTTGCATCTGGCGCTACGCAATCGGTTGAATTTAGAAAACAACAATTACGCATTCTTCGCGATGAAATATTACGCAATGAACAAGCTATTTATGAAGCCTTGTATCAAGATTTACATAAAAGCCCCGAAGAGGTATGGGTATCGGAAACAGGATTGGTGGTAGGAGAAATCAATGTGGCGTTAAAAAAATTAGATCAATGGGTCCAGCCTCGTCGGGTACAAACTAACTTATTAAATCTTCCTTCATCTAGCTCCATTATGCCCGAGCCTCTAGGCGTCGTGTTGATTATTGCGCCTTGGAATTATCCGCTTCAGTTACTATTAAATCCATTAGTAGGCGCGATAGCAGCCGGGAATTGTGTAGTGCTAAAACCTAGTGAGTACGCCCCAGCTACAGCGGCCGTCATGAAAAAAATAATTGAAGCAGTATTTGATCCTTCTTATATCGCTTATGTCGAAGGAGACGGTGCGAGTGTGGTTCCGTCATTACTGGGATCATTCCGTTTCGATCATATTTTTTATACAGGCAGTACTACCGTGGGCCGTATCATTTACAAAATGGCGGCCGATCAACTCACCCCAGTTACGTTGGAGCTAGGTGGGAAAAGTCCTTGTGTGGTGGAAGCAGACGCGTCTATCAAAGTAGCGGCTAAACGAATTGCATTAGCTAAATGGAATAACGCTGGACAGATTTGTGTAGCACCTGATTATATTTTAGTGCATGCATCTGTGCGCGATGCATTTTTAGCAGAATTAAAAAGCATCATCACAAAATTTTTCACTACGGATCCAGCGAGTTGCGGACATTTTGGAAGAATAATCAATCCAAAACAGTTTGATCGATTGGTAAGTTATCTGAAAGACGGAACTGTTTATCATGGAGGCAAACACGATCGTGAGCAACTTTATATAGAGCCCACTTTATTGGTTGACGTAGCAATCGATTCCCCCATCATGCAACAAGAAATTTTCGGGCCTTTACTGCCTATTTTGATTTACAACAGTTTTGAAGAGGCCAAAGCGATTATTGCACGCAATCCTAATCCATTGGCCTTTTATGTATATACAGAAAGTAGGACACAAGAAAAAGCCTGGTTACAACAAGTACCTGCCGGAGGGGCTTGTGTCAATAATTCAATATTTCACTTGTTAAATCACCGATTGCCTTTTGGTGGTCGAGGCACCAGTGGACTAGGTGCTTATCATGGGAAGTATTCATTCGATACATTCAGTCATCAAAAGAGTGTATTGCGAACACCTACCTGGCCTGATCCTGCCATCAAGTATCCGCCATTCAGCGGTAAATTAAATTTGCTCAAAAAATTAATTGGATGAGTAAGCGATCTACATTCAAAATTGTGGTTCTCATAGGAGCGATTCTTAGTGTTGTACTTTTTTTCTTTGCAACCAGAAATAACCGTTCCATGAGTATACGTCAACAATTACTTAAAACATTTTATCCTGCTTTGTTGTGGCTCACAGGAGCTGCGAATAAGAATAATCGCTTTATAGTGCAATCACCACAGCAACCTCCTGTATCTTTTTACACATTAACAGCTACTACAATCAATGGACAGCCCTTTGATTTTTCTACATTGAAAGGAATAAAAGTTTTACTAGTGAATACGGCCAGTGATTGTGGATACACTGCTCAATATGAAGAATTACAACAATTATTTGCACGATTTGGCGACAAGCTTATGATTGTGGGCATTCCCTCCAATGAATTCAAACAACAGGAACAAGGAACAGATACGGAAATCGAAAACTTTTGTAAGCGTAACTATGGAGTCACTTTTGTGCTGTTACAAAAATCTATTGTAAAAAAGACGAGTGGACAAAGCCCGGTCTATCAGTGGTTAACGGATCCGCAAAAAAATGGGTGGAATAAACAAGAGCCCGTTTGGAATTTTTCAAAATATTTGATTGACGAACAAGGTCGTTTGACTCATTATATGGATCCTTCGGTTTCACCGCTCGACACGAGAGTGGTGGATGCAATCGCGCATTAATCTAACGGACAATTCTGATGATAGTCTACTAGAGCGATGGATGATTTTTCAAATTGATATCCCTGATAGGTGGTAGCAATCGTATCAAAAACTTCATTGAGCTCTTCTTCAGTTTTTAATGTTACCAGTTTATTTCTGAACTCTTTGATATTGGGCAGTCCTTTTAAATAGTTCGTATAGTGTCGTCTCATTTCATTGATACCAACAACAGGATTTTTCCATTCAATAGAACGACGCAAGTGTTTTCGGCATACTGCAAGACGCTCTTCGATGGTAGGTGCGGCCAGATGCTCTCCTGTTTTGATAAAGTGCTTGATCTCTCGAAATATCCACGGATACCCAATGGCCGCTCGTCCAATCATAATCCCATCTACACCATATCTGTTTTTATATTCTACAGCTTTTTCAGGAGAGTTGATATCGCCATTTCCAAAAATGGGAATTTTGATACGCGGGTTGTTTTTTACTTTTCCAATCAAGGTCCAATCAGCATCACCCTTGTATAGTTGTGTGCGTGTACGACCATGTATAGCGAGCGCTTGAATTCCTACATCTTGCAAGCGTTCGGCTACTTCTTCAATATTCTTACTATTCTCATCCCAACCTAAACGCGTTTTCACTGTGACGGGTAACGAAGTAGATTTTACCACAGCTTCCGTCAACCGAACCATCAGTGGTAAATCTCGTAGCACCCCCGCACCTGCTCCGCGTAATGCTACTTTTTTAACCGGGCATCCAAAATTAATATCGAGTAAATCGGGTTGTGTGACTTCTACAATTTTTGCGGCAAGCGATAAGCTTTCTTCGTCTCCTCCAAATATTTGAATACCGATGGGTCTTTCGTAATCAAAGATGTCTAGTTTCTTTCTGCTTTTGATTGCATCTCGAATCAAACCCTCAGAAGAAATGAACTCCGTATACATGAGGTCAGCCCCATTGTCTTTACAAACTGCCCGGAAGGGCGGATCACTGACATCCTCCATGGGAGCCAATAAAAGTGGGAATTCAGGGAGTTCAATGGAGCCTATTCTGACCATCGTTGGGTTTTGCCTATTTTTGATTCTTTAGGTACTGCGTTTGAATACGCAAATTTACGATCTAAACCGTCAAGGATTCATGAAGGGATTATTTCAGCATAAAACAGCAGGACAGCAGTTTTTTTTATTGCTCAGCATCTCGCTAGTTAGTTTTTTTGTGATCGGATTGGTAGGGACACAGCTATTGAGTGTGATTACAGGGATTTCTATGAATGAAATGGCGGCGCTGGATAAAATAGATCCTAAACATCCTTGGTTACCCTTTTTTATCCGAGGCATGCAAACCGTGCAATTCATTGGCTTGTTTTTAATTCCTAGTTGGTTTGCGGGTCGATTTTTTAGTACAAATACTACAGGAAATTATTTGGGTTTTCGGTTACCCTCGCATGCTGGATTTTGGTTGATTGGATCTTTTTCTATTCTGATTGCGTTGCCGATGGTGCAATGGTTGGGTGAAGTAAATCGAGCGATTGAGTTCCCGCCTGAACTAACAGAGTGGATTCGTGGTAAGGAAGACGAAGCCAATGATACCGTCAAAGCGCTCTTGTCTCGTCACACCGTTCAAGATCTTATTTTAAACTTATTATTTATCGCAGGGCTGGCAGCTGTGGGCGAAGAATTATTATTCAGAGGAGTGATCCAACGAATTTTTGTTCGTCAATTTGGGCAAGCTTGGCCAGCTATCATTTTTTCTGCTTTTTTGTTTGCCGCCTTGCATTTGCAGTTTTACGGTTTTTTACCCCGTTTTGCACTCGGCATTTTATTGGGGGCTATTTATTGGTATAGTGGAAGTTTATGGGTTTCAATCCTGGCGCATTTTGTGTACGATGGTATTTTGATTGTGCTGGTGTATTTAAATCCTGGATTAATCAATGAAGATTCCGTGGTCCCACCAGAAACATTGGTCTATTCGGGATTGATCAGTGCTTTACTGGTTACGATGAATTTACATTGGATGATTAAACACGGTAATCCCATTTCTGATGAACAAATTGACGATCAGGATTCGGAAACAGAAAGTGATACCCTTCATTAATTATGCCTTTTAATCGCGACGTTTTTACCACACGATCTATCACTGCATTTTTCTTTGCAGTGGTTATGCTTACGGCCTTATTTTTTAATGATTACTCGTTTTGGTTATTGGTATTCGTGCTGCATGCCGGTTGTTGGGTGGAATATGAGCGGATAGTAACATCCCTTCGAAATTCTTTTTTATTTATTCTATTTGGGTTTGTCTATTTGACGAGTAGTTGGTTCTTTTTTTTAGACCTGCATCAACGTCCGGTATTATTTGATGCGGCATCTGGTAATCCATTACCTGAATGGCAACAGTTCCCTTTTTTCATTTTACTATGTATGTGGGTTAATGATACAATGGCCTATCTAGTGGGATCACTAATCGGAAAAACACCCCTGTCTCCCATTTCACCTAAAAAAACATGGGAAGGTACGATTGGTGGAATAGTATTGACGATCCTTGTAATGGGAAGTTTATCTAAGTATTTGATGGGGGATGCAATTCCACCTGGTAAAACAACTTCGTTCATAACAGCCCATTGGTATGTACTAGCTGCACTAGCGGCTATTGCAGGCACTTGGGGTGATTTATTGGAATCTAAATTCAAACGCATGGCGGGCATCAAGGATAGTGGAACTATTCTGCCTGGGCATGGTGGTTTTTTAGATCGATTTGATTCATTGCTGATTGCTACGCCTGTTTGTTGGCTCTATTTGAAGTGGATCCTTGCTTAGTAAAGGCATTCCCTATATTTGCCCCCGTAAAAAGGAACTATTATGACGCTACACCGCGAAGGAAGAGATACGATTTTGATAGTCACTCTATTGTGCGCTGGTATTATAGGATTTACAT
>CAYFLE010000003.1:7468-15846 GCA_964343645.1 uncultured Chitinophaga sp.
GATTTACACTCAGCTGTGTTACCACTTCGTGGATTTGTTTTGCAGTAGCGGCTGTCAGTTTATTATTTTGGATTTTTATCCTTTCTTTTTTTCGTATCCCCAACCGTTCATTGACCATTCAGGACAATGCGATTATTGCCCCTGCAGATGGCGAAGTGGTTGTGATTGAAGAGGTACAGGCGGATGAGTATTTTACCGATCGCCGTATTCAAGTGTCCATCTTCATGAGTCCGTTGAATGTGCACGTGAATAGAAATCCAGTGAGTGGAGAAGTTATGTATAGTCAATATCATCCTGGTAAATATTTAGTGGCATGGCATCCCAAGTCCTCTACGGAAAATGAGAGACATAGTGTGGTAGTTCGCTCGAATGGAAAAGAAATTTTAGTCAAACAAATTGCAGGGGCGCTTGCTAAACGTATTGTCAATTACTTGCAACCCGGCCAACATGTAAAACAAACGGATGAAATGGGCTTTATAAAATTTGGTTCACGGGTCGATTTGTTACTTCCGTTAGACGCTAAGGTGCAGGTAAAGATGGGAGATAAACCAAAAGGTGGTGTTACGGTAATTGCTACTTTCTAATTTATAAGATCGCTTCAATTTCTTTTAACGAGAACACGGTGTAGGTAGGAAAACTCCCATCGGCTAATGATTCTTTTTGCTGACTGAGGTGATTGACATGAATTTGGTCAATCCCAAAACCTTTCGCTCCCAGTATATCTACTTCTAAGGTGTCTCCAATCATGATACTTTCCTGTTTTGTTGCCTTGGCTTTTTCTAGGGCATGGGCAAATATTTCAGGTTTGGGTTTTAAACTATTGGCCCCTTCAGAAGTGATTACTTCTGTAAAAAATGATTTCAACCCGGAATGAATCAATTTGCTGTGTTGCGTTTTTTCAAACCCATTCGTGATTAAATGGAGCTGATAATTTTTTTGCGTCAGGTATCCGAGCAGCTCAAGCGTGTAAGGAAACAATAAGGTTCGACTGGGCAATAAGGCTAAAAACTCAGTACTCATAGCAGCAGCAAGCGACTCATCGGCAATTTTGAAATCTAGCAAACTCAGTCGCATTCGTTTGATGCGAAGTTCTTCCTGTTTTATATAGCCGTTCCGATAGCGGTCCCATAATTTTTCATTATGAACTAAATAATTGCGATAAAATAGTTCAAAATCATGCACTCCTCTCTCAGCTAGCTTTAATTCTTGGTATAAATGCCAAAGCGTTGCTTTTGCGTTGGCCTCAAAATCCCAAAGCGTATGATCTAGATCAAAGAATAAATGTTTGTAAGAAGAGGGCAACAGGTCTTGAATTTAAAGGTGGCTTGATACCTTTGCAAGATAAGCATAAACAAATCGTATGTCGTCACTTACAGTCGTGATAACGGGAGCTTCCCGCGGAATTGGAAAATCATTAGCAAAACATTTTGCCCAGCGCGGTGATCAATTACTATTGACGGCTCGCAATAAGGAGACGTTGACACAGACCATTAATGAATTAAAAAAAGAATTTTCATCTACTGTGATTCATGGGCAAGTGGCGGATCTTTCTATTCCGGATGAAGCACGTGCCTTTGGCCGCTGGTGTTTATCGTTTGCGGAACCTGATATTTTAATTAATAATGCGGGACAATTTTTACCGGGGGCATTGACCGAAGAACCCGAAGGTCAATTAGAACAACAGCTTCGTGTCAATTTGGGAAGCGCATATCATTTGACGCGCACCTTAGTCCCCTCTATGGTGCAACGGGGTACTGGGCACATTTTTACAATCTGTTCTATTGCTTCCTTACAACCCTATGCACAAGGGGGTTCTTACAGTATCAGTAAATATGCCCTTCATGGGTTTACTAAAAATTTGCGGGAGGAATTGAAGCCTACTGGTGTTAAAGTGACAGGCGTTTATCCCGGAGCGGTGCTAACGGATTCTTGGGGCGATTTTGATAATTCAGCTGGTCGAATCATGGAAGTAGAAGATGTAGCTAAGATGATAATCCAAGCTACCCAACTTTCTCCGCAGGCTTGTGTAGAAGATATTGTATTACGTCCTCGGTTAGGAGATCTCTGATTATTCAGCGTATTTATAACCTACGCCACGTACCGAGTGAAAATAACGAGGGTTCCGACTGTCTGTTTCAAAATACTTACGAAAATTCAGAATGAAGTTGTCAATCGTACGAGTGGTAGGATACACCTGATAGCCCCAAACTGTTTGTAGGATTTTTTCCCGCGGTACTACTTCATTTTTATTTTCAATCAGCAGTTTTAACAACATCGATTCCTTTTTGCTTAATTGAATACGGTCACCGCTGACGGTGATTGCTTCTTGTGCTTTGAAATCTATTTGACAAGTGCCAAAAGAATATTGTTCACCTATATATTCTTTATCTAAGATCCGTTTGTTTTTATCAATGAGTTTTTGCACTCTTAATAAAAGCTCTTCTAGATTGAAGGGCTTTGTTAAATAATCGTCCGCTCCTTTTTTCAATCCCGTTACCCGATCGGCACTGCTATTTTTGGCACTCAAAATCAAAATAGGAATTTCATTATTACTAATACGAATGGACTCAGTAACAGCAAGTCCATCCATTTCGGGTAACATGATATCCAAAATAATTAAATCGAAATATTCATTGTTAATGGCTTTCAAGGCCGCTGCACCATCATATGCCGAAGTGACCGAGTAGCCTTCTAGCTCTAAATTTAATTTGAGTGCCTCGTGTAGATTTTCTTCATCTTCTACCAATAAAATAGATCCCTTTTCTGCTATTCTCATACGGCAAAGTTAACCAGGAAAATACTGCCGGTTGGATGATTGTCTTTCACTGTAATAGTTGCCTCGTGGTGGTGAGCAATACGATCACAGAGATAAAGTCCCAAGCCAGTCCCTTTAGTGGTGCGAGTGGTTTCATTCCCGATTCGGTAAAAGCGGTCGAAAATTTTCTTTTTTTCTTGATCAGGAATGCCGATGCCTTGGTCAGCTACCTGCAATTGAATGTTTGTGTCTTTTCTGGCCAATGAAATTTCAATGGGTGAGGAAGAATATTTGATGGCATTCTCTACCAGATTATTCAATAAAATTTGCAATAGGAGGGAATCTCCTTTTAAATCAATTTCGTCTTCGATATTTGTTTTGATAGCGCGATCTGGAAATCGATTTTGTAATTCTTTGATGCAATCCTTGGCCAACGCCGAAAAGTCTAGCTCCTCTTTCGCCCCCGCAAATCCTTTATTTTCTAGTTGAGAAGAAACCAGGATATTATTAGTTAAGAGGTTTAAACGATTGGTTTCATCAAGCGCAATGCGGATTAGTTTTTCCTGTTTTTCCGGATCCAACTTATATCGCTGCATCGTTTCCAGGTTTAACCGGGTTACCGCAATGGGGGTTTTTAATTCATGTGTTACCGCCATCATAAATTGTTGCTGTTGCTGTTGGGCAATCAGCTGTCTGCGAACAGCTCGGTAAACCGCAAAGGCGCCAATGAGAATAATGATCAAAAAAGTAATACCCTCGCTTAGGTATTTAGCGCTGTTGCGAAATGACTGAGCGCTGATTTGCTCCGCACGGTTTAACTGTTCTTGCTTGCTCATTTGCGGAGCCTGTATATCCAATAACTGAATTTGCTCCATCCTGATTTTTTGGTTTTGTTTTTCCAAGGACACAAACCACCAAACTAATGCTGTAATAATATAGACCAGCAACAACCAGAATAAAATATTAGCTCTGCGCCATTTTATTTTCCCTGCTTCCGCCATGCTATTTTACTGTCTTTTTTCAATGCGGATACCCACATTCATGATTTCTTGAAGGGGGTCTTCGCGCATGATTTGCTTGATACGAAACTGATACGACCCTTTTTTTCGTAGAGAAACTCCGTTTTTTAGTAGTTCATCCTGGAGTGATATTCGATGTTCATAAATATCATCCATTCCAACCCCCAACCAGCCTTTTTCATTTGTCCCTAGTAATTTTTCTGTGGTGAACTGAAATTGCTTATTCGATGGGTCTATAAGGGTGAACTGTAACCAAATGTTGTTATAGTGATAACGGTCTCGATGTCTAAGTACGAGCGAGATATCATAAAAGGAAGTGGTGTCGGTAATAATACAAGTAAAGGAAGGTTCAAAACTGCTTTGCCATTCCTGTTTGGGGATAGCTACTGAGCGTTCAAATAGGTTCAGCTTGTTGCAAGCAATAAAGCCAAGTAAGAGTAGCCCGGCTCCCAAAAATGAAAGTTTCCATTGCTGATGCATGTAGCAAAAATACGAGGAAAATAAGGGCGGATTTAAAGCACGTTTAAGATCTGTTCCTTTGCTTTTTCCAGTTCATCTTTCATTTCTACCACAAAACGCTGAATGGTTGCGTCATAGGCTTTTGAACCGGTGGTGTTGATTTCGCGTCCTATTTCTTGTAGAATAAAGGAGAGTTTTTTCCCTTTCCCTTCTTCCGCTCCATTTAATTGCTCTCTAAAATAAGCACAGTGGGTCCGCAAGCGTACCATTTCTTCGCTGATATCCATTTTTTCGATGTAATAGATCAACTCTTGCTCCAATCTGTTTTTATCATACGATTCTTGCCCTACCTGTTCTTCGATGACTTGTTTCAACCCCTGTCTTACTTTATCTCTGCGCGCAGGCTCAATGGCTTCAATTTCTTTTTGTAATTGCTCAATCCGGTTAATTCGGGCAATAAGGTCCGCTTCCAGTCCTTTCCCTTCCTGTGTTCGATGCGTATCTAATGCCTGTAGGGCCTTTTCTATTCCCTTTTTCAATTCCTCCCATTGTGTGGGCTCAATACTATCACTGCCCGCTGCTACCACATCGGGTAATTTTAAAATCGAGGAGAGTAATTGAGAACTATCTAAGTTCAATTCTTTCGCTAATTCTACTAACGGTTGGTAGTATGAACGTGCTACTTGCGTGTTAATGGATACTGGAATAGATTGCCCGGCTTCTTTGAGTGAGATTAAGCAATCCACACTTCCTCTATTTAATTTTTCGGCGACTATTTTTCGAATATCGAATTCAAACGGCTTGAGTAAGGACGGTAATTTGAGTTGTAAATCGAGTTGCTTTCCATTGAGTGATTTGATATCAATCGTAAATCGTTTATCACCCACTAGTGCTTCTGCTCTGCCAAAGCCGGTCATTGATTTTAGCATATGAATCGCTTTGTATAAAGGTATTTGAATTGGGGGAAAGAAAAATCCCTCCGAAAACGGAGGGATCTATATGGATGGGTTAGTAAGTACTGGGAAACGAATTTCCCTTCACAATATTAAGACTTAGTTTATTTAATAAAAAAATTTTTTTGCTTCTATTTTATCAACATTTTAAAAATTGTTGTGGATAAGCATAATAAAAAGAAAACATGCATTACGCGACTACCTTTGTGCAAAATCGAAACGTATGCGTTTTGAAAATCCACTTTCAATAGAGAAAATTGCAAGTATCATCGATGCAAAAATCATTGGAGATCCTACACAACTTGCTACGGGTATCAATGAAATTCATCGAGTAGAAAAAGGTGATTTAGTATTTGTCGATCATCCTAAATATTATGATACTTGCTTGCAATCAGCCGCTAGTTTTATTATCATCAACCAAGAAATTGCTTGTCCTGCAGGGAAAGCGCTATTGGTGGTAGCGGATCCATTTGGTGCGTATCAAAAAATAGTCAATCATTTTCGTCCATTGAATCCTTCTTTAAAGTCAATCAGTGACACAGCAGTGATTGGACCAGGCACTGTAGTGCTTCCAGGGGCTTATGTAGGCAATCATGTGCAAATAGGGAGCAATTGTTTGATACATCCTAACGTAACGATACTTGATCACTGTATCATTGGCGATGATGTGATTATACAAGCGGGTACCGTTATTGGCAGTGATGCTTTTTATTACAATAAAAAAACTAACCGTCCCATTCATTATAAAAAAATGAACAGCTGTGGTCGGGTCATTGTACACAATGAAGTGGAAATTGGCGCAGCCTGTACCATTGATCGAGGCGTAACGTCTGATACGATCATTGGAGCCGGAACAAAATTGGATAACCAGGTTCATATTGGCCACGATTCAGTTATTGGGAAAAATTGTTTGTTTGCCGCCCAAGTGGCCATTGCTGGTGCGGTCACCATTGAAGATGAAGTTATTTTATGGGGACAGGTGGGTGTCAATAAAACATTGCGAATCGGCAAAGGGGCAACGGTATTGGCACAAAGTGGAGTACCTAGTGATTTAGCCGGCAATCAAGTCTATTTTGGTACGCCCACGGAACTCGCCAGTGAGAAAAAAAGAGAAAGAGTGTGGATCAAACGTATTCCTGAATTGTGGGAAAAAGTGATGCGCTCCTAATTAATTACTGCGCACTATATTTTTTGCAGGCCTCCTGTATAGTGGTAGCAAGGGGGGTGTAATGAAAATCAGGTAGGAGATTTAATAATTTTTGATTGTCAAAAACGGTTTTACTAACGGCTACTCGTGCACTTTCTTTTGTCAATAATGGTTTTTTACCTGTTACGAGCGATCTGATTTTTTCTAGTCGCCAAGCCAGCCCCAATAATAGTGGAGTCGCTTTTCGATGCGGTCGCTTTTTACCAAAACCATCTGCCATGGTTTCTTGTAATTGTTGAAAATACCAAGTATCTCCATTGACAACAAAGCGTTCACCAGACACAGGATGCTCCAATAATCGTACACAGGCATTTGCAACGTCCTTGACATCCACAAATCCGTTTAACCCACTCGTATACCAAGGAAATCCATCGTACAATTGTTTAAATATGGCACAACTACTTTTAGTCCAGTCTCCAAAACCCAAAATAGTGCTAGGATTTACAATCACAGTATCCAAGCCTTCGCTATATCCCCTCCACGCATGAATTTCTGCTTTGTACTTACTTCTGGCGTAATGCGTTTGCAAGGAGTTTTCTTCCCATTTTGAGGTTTCATCCACTTTACCGCCTCCTTCTTTTCGTCCTAATGCAGCTACTGAACTCACATATAAAAACCGACTAATTTTTTTTTCAAGACAGGCATTCACCACATTGGCGGTACCTTCTACATTGATTTGATACAAGGTTTTTTTATCGGCAGGGTTAAAAGAAACCATCGCTGCTGCATGGATTACTTGATCTATTCCTTCCATCGCCTCCTCTAAGGAGATAATATCAAGAATATCTCCTTGTACCCATTCTACTTTTTCCAACATAACAGGATCTATCCACCTGGGTCTTTCAGTGCTTCTGCAAAGGGCACGAACCATATACCCACGCTGAATTAATGCTTGTAAAATGTAAGAACCTAAAAAACCCGTGCCCCCTGTTACCAAAATTTTTTTCATACAGATGTATAGGTGTAATAGCCGCTGCCAGATTTTTTACCCCATTTACCCGCTTGCACTAGCTGTTGTTGAATATAAGAGGGCTGTAATCGTGGTGGTTTTCCTAATTGTTCATACACCGAACAACTCACGGCAAAATTGATATCGTTCCCAATAAGGTCCATTAAATTAAAGGGACCCATTTTAAAACCACTGGATTCCAGTATCCGATCCATTTGTGCAAAATCACTTTTCCCTTCCTCTGCTAAGCGAAGGGATTCAATATAATAGGGCCGCGCCACTCTATTCACAATAAATCCGGGTGAATCAGTACATAGTACCGGCGTTTTACCAATCTGCTTGATTAAGTCCAACGCTGTTTCAATGACTTCGGGCTTGGTAAATGGCGTACTGACTACTTCCACTAGCTTCATCAACGTAGCTGGGTTAAAAAAATGTAATCCGATTACGCGTTCTGGGTGCAAAACTTGTTTGGCAATTTCTGTGATGGACAGAGACGATGTATTACTTGCAAATAGGCAGTCTCCATGATTTAGTTCTGCCAACTGATTCAGCAGCGCCACTTTAGGTTCTATTTTTTCTACAATGGCCTCAATAAATAATTCAGCTAAACAATTTTCTAATTCAGTCGTGTATTGAATGAATGCAAGTGTTTTACTTTTTTTATCAGCCGTGATTTTTCCTTTGGCAACTAATGCTTCCAATTCCCGTTCGTGTTGCGCACGGGCCTCTTCAATGCTAACTGGGTTCAGGTCAAATAAAAGAGTTGAAATTCCGGCCTGTGCAAGCGTTAAGGCAATTCCTCTGCCCATGGTGCCTGCCCCGCAAACGCCGATTGTGTGAATTTCCATCAATGTTTTTTTATCCGGTAGCAGCGGTGAACTGTTTCAAAAAGCGAACATCATTTTCGGAATATAAGCGTAAGTCGTTCACTTTGTATTTTAATTGAGCAATACGTTCAATGCCCATTCCAAAAGCAAAGCCAGAGTAGACTTTTGAATCTATATTGCAAGCTTCTAGTACATTTGGATCAACC
>CAYFLE010000003.1:15856-24142 GCA_964343645.1 uncultured Chitinophaga sp.
GTTTCAAAAAACGAACATCATTTTCACTGAACAGTCTAAGATCATTGACGCCATATTTTAACATGGCAGGTCTTTCTACGCCTAATCCAAAGGCAAATCCATTGTATTCTTCAGGATCAATCCCACAATTAGCTAACACATTCGGGTGCACCATCCCACAGCCTAATATTTCAACCCATCCAGTTTTTTTACAAATATTGCAACCACTGCCTCCGCAAATAAAACAAGTCACATCCATTTCGGCACTGGGTTCTGTAAACGGAAAATAGGAAGGGCGAAACCGCACTTTTACATCGGCTCCATACATTTCTTTGACAAAATAGTAGAGCGTTTGTTTCAAGTCGGCAAATGAAACATTTTTATCAATGTATAATCCTTCAATCTGATGAAAAAAACAATGGCTACGCGCACTTACTGTTTCATTACGAAATACGCGTCCGGGCATTAGCAAGCGGATAGGGAGTTGTCCTTTTTCCATTTCACGAATCTGTACGCTGCTCGTATGTGTGCGAAGCACCCAATCTGGATTTTGCTGGATATAAAATGTATCCTGCATATCTCGCGCAGGATGGTGCGGAGGCAAATTCAACGCCCCAAAATTGTGCCAGTCATCTTCAATTTCTGGTCCTTCGGCTACCGCAAACCCCAATCGTTGGAAAATGGAGACAATTTGATTACGCATCAGCGTAACAGGATGACGAGAGCCCACAGGAATGGGGTCGCCTGGTAGTGATAAATCAAGGGTAGAATCTATTGCGACCGTTGCATTACTGCTTTGCGCTTTTAAAGATTCATAGTGTGCCTCTACAAATTGTTTAAATTCATTGAGCACCTGGCCCGCTTCTTTTTTTTGCTCAACAGGGACATTTTTTAACTCACCCATCAAGTTTTTAAGTTGCCCCTTGGTGCCTAGGTATTTGATACGAAACTCTTCTACCTGCGCGGGGTCTTTACTTTCAAAACCAGTGATTTCCTTGCGAAGTGCCTCAATTTGATCCCGGAGATTCTTCATCTGACAAAAGTAAGTCCAAACCTTCAATTAATTATCTTGCAGGTATGTCCGATTATCTCGGTATTGCCGATTTTTTGAACCCTGTCAACAAAGCCTTTCTTTCCCTGGATGCAGGATATAAGGAAGGACAGATTGGGTATTCTATTGCAACCTATGAGGAGACCTTACCGGATATGGTTGACGTGCAGTTTGTGTTAGTGGGATGTCCGGAACACCGGGGTGCAGGAATTGAGCAACAGCAGGATGAGGCTCCTGATGCAATTCGTCGCCGGTTCTATGAATTATTTTATTGGCATGCCGATCTCAAATTGGCTGATGTGGGCAACATTCGTCGAGGAGCTACGATTACCGATACCTATGCTGCCTTACGCACAGTTGTACAAACGCTGGTGGCTGAAAAAAAGACAGTGATCATTTTAGGAGGTTCACATGATCTCACCTTGGCACAATACCAAGCGTATTCTTCGACCCGTCAATTAATTGAAGCCACTTGTGTGGATGCATTGATTGATCTTCATCCCGATGCCGTTTTGCCCAATGAGAATTTTTTGATGGAGATGCTCACTGGAATGCCTAATTATTTAAAGCATTATAATCATATCGCCTTCCAGAGTTACTATGTACATCCTACAGTGTTGGAAACCTTGGATAAATTACGATTTGACTGTTATCGGGTTGGGAATGTAAAAGAAGCGTTAGACGAAATGGAACCGGTTATTCGGAATAGCCATTTATTTAGTTTTGACATGAGTGCATTAGGGAATGCACATTCACCGGCCAGTACTATTTCGCCCAATGGATTGACGGGTGAAGAAGCGTGTACACTATTTAGATATGCCGGCATGAGTCCCACTATTAGTACGGTGGGCATCTATGGTTATAATCCCCATCATGATCAACAAGAACTTTCTGCTAAACAAATTGCACAACAACTTTGGTATTTATTAGATGGACGAAGCCGCGGTAAAAGAGAAGCTTCCTTAACCGATAAGGATTCTTTTAATGAATATTACATGGCATTTGCCGAAGTGGAAACCGTCTTTTTACAAAGTAAAAAAACAGGTCGTTGGTGGATGCAATTGCCCGATAAAAAATTCATTGCCTGCAGTTACAAAGATTATTTAGTGGCTAGTAGTAACGAAATTCCCGAACGTTGGTTACGTGCGCAGGAGCGGAGTTAAGAATCAATCATTATGAGACAATATTTTTTTGGTTTGCTGACGATACTAATAGCCAGCACTTTACTATCCTGCGGCGTTAGTTATCAACTAAAAAGAAGCGCCACTCAAACACTGTTACAAAAACCAGTTTTAAAAAACGCACATGTAGGCGTCAGCATCTATGATCCTGCTGCTAAAAAATTCTGGTACAACCACCAGGGTGATAAATATTTTGTACCGGCCAGCAATACCAAAATTCCCACCTGTTATGCAGCCATGAAATTTTTGGGGGATAGTATTTTGAGCGCCTATGTACTAGATAGTGCAGATATTTTATATGTAAGACCGGTAGGGGATCCCTCTTTTCTTTTGCCTGAGTTTGCAGCACAACCTCTTTTGAATCGAATCAAAGCAAGTGGAAAGGAAGTGATGTTAGATATTTCAACTAATCATCGCTTTTCTGCCTATGGAAGCGGCTGGTCCTGGGATGATTTTCAAGAAGCCTATTTAGCAGAACGAAGTGCGTTACCTATTTATGGGAATGTGGTCACTTTTACGAGTCGTAACAACAGTTTGACCGCGCTTCCTTCTATGGTGCTACGTTCTCCATTTATGAATGAATCGATGATTCAATTAGTAGGAAAAGGTGGAAAGTTTCAAGTAGTAAGACAGCAGGATCAAAACATATTTAGTCTGGCTAATTCTTCCCGCACCTTCTCAAAAGCGGTGATTCCCTTTAAAACTTTACAAGGAACCACTTCCTTTACCTTTTTAAAAGACACGTTGAGTCAGTTAGGAATCAATTGTACGCTTCGATTGGTTGCGGATGCTCCTTCGGGACAGCCTGTCTATTCAATAGCGACTGATTCCTTGTTGCGTCCATTGATGCACCGGAGTGATAATTTTTTTGCTGAGCAATCTTTATTGATGGTGAGTCAACGTTTGCTAGGTAAAATGGATGATGACGCTGTGATAGACACCTTACTAAAAACAGTATTGGCGGATTTGCCTCAGCGTCCTCGTTGGGCAGATGGTTCCGGGTTGAGTCGATATAATTTATTTACGCCACAGGACTTTGTTCGTATCCTGGAAAAAATGAAAGATGAATTCGGTATGAATCGCGTGAAATCAATCTTTCCTACAGGAGGCGAAGGGACTATTGCAAATTATTATACAAAGGATAGTGGGTATATCTATGCCAAAACGGGTACGCTAAG
Source organism: uncultured Chitinophaga sp. (assembly GCA_964343645.1). Lineage (GTDB taxonomy): Bacteria > Bacteroidota > Bacteroidia > Chitinophagales > Chitinophagaceae > JJ008. Next base: position 19,246 of record CAYFLE010000003.1, read on the forward strand.
CGGCGTAGTCAGTTTGAGTGGCTTTCTTTACACGCGCAAAGGAAAATTACTATTGTTTTCTACCCTGGTCAATAATCACCAAGCTTCTTCTACGGAAATACGCAGGCTAGTGGAAGAATTTTTACAAGGGGTGCGAGCAAAATATTAATCAGCGTTGTAACAACTGATCGAGTTCCTCTTTTTTGAACTCCAATAAAGTGGGTTGGCCAAAAGGAGTGAGAAGCGGTTCTTGACAAGCAAAGAGTGATTGAATGATTTGTCGCATCTCTTTTTCTGTTAGAGAAACACCTGCTTTCACAGCTCGTTTTTTGGCTAAACTGCGAAATAACTTCTCTCGAAGTGGTAGTTGAAGGTCAGGATTGTAATTTTTATATTCCTCTAACAAACTTTCAATAAAGGTCACTTCATTTCCAGTGTCAAAACCAGCAGGTACACCTTGTAAGAGAAAGGACTGATTTTTTTCTTTTTCCAACTGAAATCCTACTTGTTGTAAAATGGGATTGATCTCTTCCAATAAAACGGCGTCTGCTGCATTCAATTGTAGCGATAGCGGGAAGAGCGTGCGTTGAGTTGCAATCGGTTTTTCCTGGCTGGAAAGTTGGTATTGTTCGTAGAGGATGCGCTCTTGTGCGGCTTGTTGATGAATCAACATAAATCCGGTACTATTAGGAAAAACGATATAAGTGTTCAATAGCTGGAAAAGGGGACCGTCAGTTTCGGATGAAAAAAGGGGAGAACCCAACGATTGGTTCATCGGGGTGAATGCTTCTTCTAGTTGATCGATCGATTTATTGATCGACGAATAGGGCTGCCAATTAGTAGCAGTTGATTTTGAAGTGGGTTCAATGGTGTGTGCCTTGTTTTTCCCGGTGAAATGCTGGAATAATGCACTATCACGAGTAGCCGCGCGTGTTGCATCGGTGGTCGGTTGCTGTACCGCACTCAATCCTTGTATAGAAGCATCCAACTCAAAGTCAAGCGTTGGCGTTACACTGAATTGTGCCAATGCATGACGAATAGCTGCTTGTACAAATGCATAGACGATTTTTTCGTCTTCAAATTTTATTTCTTGTTTGGTTGGATGCACATTAATGTCCAACTGTTGCGGATCCAAGTCAATAAATAGTACGTAAAGGGGAAAATGTTCTGCCGGTAATAAAGCTTGATAGGCATTCATTACTGCATGATGCAAGTATGCGCTTTTAATAAATCGGTTATTGACAAAAAAGTACTGCTCTCCTCGGGTTTTACGTGCGGTGTCAGGTTTTCCAACAAAACCACGTATGGTTAAGTAATCAGTGTCTTCCTGAACAGCCACCAATTTAGAAGTATAATTACTGCCTAATAATTGAACAATTCGTTGTTTTAAACTGCCTGCTTCTAAATGATACAGTTGTTGATTATTGGCATGCAGGGTGAAAACAATTTCAGGAAAGGCTAGTGCAATGCGCGTAAACTCTTCTACTATATGGCGCATTTCCGCCGCATTGCTTTTTAAAAAGTTTCTTCGGGCCGGTACATTGAAAAATAAATTCTTCATCGCCACACTAGTGCCGGTTGTCAACGCAATGGGCTCTTCGCGTGTAATTACACTGTGTTCAATTTCTAGCAAATGACCAGTTTTATTTTCCGCCCGTTTTGTTTTCAGTTCCACTTGAGCTACCGCGGCAATACTGGCTAATGCCTCTCCTCTAAAACCCATGGTTCGAATTTGAAAGAGGTCTTCAATAGCCTGGATTTTAGAAGTGGCATGCCGTGCAAAACAAAGTCGAGCATCCGCCAGGTTCATTCCCTTTCCATTATCAATAACCTGCACGAGTGATTTACCTGCATCATTGATGATTAGGTCAATCACGGTGGCGCCGGCATCTACCGCGTTTTCCATCAGCTCTTTGACGGCACTCGCGGGACGCTGAATCACCTCGCCGGCTGCGATTTGATTGGCAATATGGTCAGGTAATATCTGTATCAAGGCTTCTCGATGCTGGAGCCTTCAAAAATACGTTATTGCCTCTGATAACAGGCATAAATGCTTGACTCAAATGAACTACTTTTAGGCAATTGCTATTAAAGACCCCGCCATGAAAAAAATTCTGCTTCTTACTTTTTTCACTACTCTTTCATTCAGTGCAGCTTGGACACAATCAAATCGTGAAAAGGCCCAACAAAAATGGGTTGATAGTGTGTTTAATAGTTTAACCCTGGAACAGCGGATTGCGCAGTTGATGGTGATACGGGCCCATTCTAATTTGGGACCCGACCACATTGCTAAAGTGGAAAATGATATACGTACCTACAATGTAGGGGCACTTTGTTTTTTCCAAGGAGGACCGGTTCGACAAGCCTTGTTGACTAACCAGTATCAGGCAATTGCCAAAACACCTTTGATGATTACCATTGACGGCGAATGGGGCCTGGGTATGCGTTTAGACAGCGTCGATAAATTTCCTTATCAACTATCATTAGGTTCGGTCAGTGATCGGTCCTTATTGTACCGAATAGGAGTGGCCATGGGGGAGCAATGTAAACGCATGGGTATACACGTAAACTATGCTCCTGTGGTGGATGTCAATAATAATCCCAATAATCCGGTTATTGGATTTAGATCATTAGGGGAAGACCCCAAAAAAGTGGCGAGTTCGGCTATTGCGATTATGCGAGGATTACAAGATGTTGGTGTGATGGCTTGTGCAAAACATTTTCCTGGGCATGGTGATGTGGATGTAGATTCTCACTATGATATGCCAGTAGTAGCCAAGTCAATGGCACAACTAGATGCTATGGAGTTAGCGCCATTTAAAGCAATTTTTGATGCAGGGATTGGGAGCGTAATGGTGGCGCATCTCTTTGTTCCTGCTATTGATAGCACACTTAATCGTGCTACTTCTATTTCAAAAAATAATATCACCGGATTACTTAGAAATAAATTGAATTATCAGGGATTAACGTTTACAGATGCATTGGAAATGAAAGGCATCGCTAAATATTATCCAGGAGGTACCATTGCGGTAGAAGCGATTATTGCGGGGAACGATATGCTTTGTTTGCCTGCCAGTGTTCCCGAATCTATTGAAGTGATCAAAGCTGCTATTCAAGATGGTCGCTTAACACAAGAGGGGGTAGATGCGAAAGTGAAAAAAGTATTAGCGGCTAAGTATTCATTGGGTCTTAATCGCCCACAGTTTATTGATACAACGAATCTTTTACAAGATCTTAATGCAAAAACGACAGCACTGCGTGAGGAAGCCGCACGGAAAGGGTTGACTCTACTCACGCCACTGCCCACTCCCGTGCGCACTGCGCTTAAAAAAGAAAACCCACGGATTGCCTATGTGCAGCTAGGAGGCAAACAACTTTCTGTTTTTGGAAAGCGCTTACAAGCCGATTGGAATGCATCCTCTTTTTTGCTCAATTATAAAGACACCACGCAAACAGCCGACTCAATTTATGCAGCGGTGAAAGCGACAGGTCGTTTTGATTTATATGTGGTAGGTGTGCATGATTATGCAAACAAACCCATGAATAATTTTGGAATCAGTACCACTGCTCAGTATTTATATAATTTATTGAATGGAGACAGTACGCTAACCCTTTCATTTGGCAATGTATTGGCTATAAAAAATTTCTGTGATGCACGTGCTTTAGTTGCCGCTTATCAGGATGATTCTATTTCCCAAGAAATTGCCGCGGATTGGTTACAAGGTGATTTTGCTGCACGGGGCACTTTGCCCGTTACGGTATGTCAATATAAATATGGATTTGGGATACAACAGCCAAAAGTGAAAAGATCTTCCAAGCAATTACAAAAAAGATTGACCAGTGTAGATCGAATTGTGGAAGAAGGTCTTGCAAAAAAAGCATTTCCGGGTGCGGTGGTAATGGCGGTGCATAAAGGAAATGTGCTCTATAGTAAAGCATTTGGAAATTTGGCTACTGGTGAAAATTCACCTGTAACACTAGAGAGTATTTATGACCTTGCTTCTGTAACAAAAGTTTCGGCAACCACTATTTCGGTAATGAAATTGTTTGATCAAGGAAAATTAAAACTCGACGGACGACTCAAAGATTATTTACCCTGGGTAAAAGGTTCTGATAAAGAAAACTTGGTGATCAAAGACATATTATTGCATCAAGCCGGACTTGTACCTTTTATTCCGTTTTATAAAGAAACGATTGACTCGTTAGGCAATCCAGATACCAATCTCTATAAAAAAACCCCGCAACCAGGATTCACCGTACGCGTTGCTGAAAATTTATATCGACGCAATGATTGGAAAGACACGCTGCTAGCTAGAATTTTGAAAAGCCCTTTAGGTCCGCAAGGAAAATATGTTTATAGCGATAACGATTTTATTTTTTTAGGATTGATTGTAGAACAACTCAGTGGAAAATCCTTAGATCAATATGTGCAAGATAATTTTTATCGTCCCTTAGGAATGTATACGACTGGGTTTTTGCCACGGAAACGATTTGCTTTACCGCAAATAGTTCCTACAGAAAAAGAAACGCATTTCCGTCAACAAACCATGCGTGGGGATGTGCATGACGAGGGCGCCTCTTTGTTTGGCGGCGTAGCCGGCCATGCCGGATTATTTTCGAATGCCTATGATCTTTCCATGCTCTATCAACTTTTATTGCAAAAAGGAACATTCAATGGCAGAAGATATTTTCGGGAATCCACAGTTTCTCTTTTCACTGCTTATCAATTAGAGAATAGCCGACGAGGTTTGGGATTTGACAAACCAGAAAAGGATAACCAATTTAAAAAGGATCCCTATCCATCCTTGCTGGCCTCTGACCAAACCTTTGGACATACTGGATTTACAGGTACTTGCGTTTGGGTAGATCCTAAGCAAGAATTGGTGTATGTATTTCTTTCCAATCGCGTCAATCCTAC
>CAYFLE010000004.1:0-8582 GCA_964343645.1 uncultured Chitinophaga sp.
GACTATATTTGCAGTGATGAAAATATTAATGGTTTGTCTGGGTAATATTTGCAGGAGCCCCCTGGCCGAAGGAATTCTTCGCGATAAAATCAATCGGGCTGGACTTCCTTGGCAAGTAGATAGTGCGGGCACAAACCATTACCATACGGGCGACCCACCCCATCCACTTTCTCAAAAAGTAGCTCTTGTCAATGGTATTGACATTAGCGAACAACGTGCCCGTCGATTTACGGCAGCCGACCTGGAACAGTTTGATAAAATTTACGCGTTAAAAAGTGGATCTGTTGCTGAATGAACAATTCCCTGAAAAAAACTTAGATGTCCCAGATCCCTATTATGGAGAAGAATCCGATTACCATGATGTGTATACCTTGCTTAATGAAGTGTGTGATACACTGATTGCAAAATATGGGGCTCGCACTAACCCTCAACTCAATTGAACATGTCCAAACCCAGCATACCCTCCGGCACGCGAGATTTTTCCGCAGAAGTTGTACGTAAACGCCAGTTTATTTTTAATACGGTACGGACTGTTTTTGAAAGCTATGGATTTGAACCCTTAGAAACTCCCGCAGTAGAAAACTTGGAGACACTAATGGGTAAATATGGGGAGGAAGGCGATAAATTGATTTTTAAAATTTTGAATAACGGGCTAGACAACCCCGAGAAACAGGAAACACTGAATGCAGAATGGAAAAAAATACTCGAAGGAAAAAGCAGTAAACAGATTACAGAACGAGCCCTGCGGTATGATTTGACCATTCCTTTTGCTCGTTATGTTGCGACCTGGCATCATCAATTACCAATGCCATTTAAACGTTATCAAATCCAACCTGTTTGGCGAGCTGACCGTCCACAAAAAGGCAGATACCGTGAATTTTATCAATGTGATGTGGATGTAGTGGGAAGTACTTCACTCCTCAATGAAATTGAACTGGGCTGTATTACACATGCTATTCTTACAAAATTGGGTTTGGCCGGTTATTCATTACGCATTAATCATCGTAGTATTTTAACTGCACTTGCAGAAACTTGCGGTGGAGAAGCACAGCTCACACCGATTACGGTAGCGATTGATAAACTAGATAAGATTGGATTAGAAAAAGTAGTAGAAGAATTATTCGAAAGGGGATTAACACAAGAGCAAGTGACTATCATTAAGCAGTATTTACAATTAGAAGGCGACACCCCCAAGCTCCTAGAAGGAATTGAAAAACTACTTGGCGCCCAAACAGCCGCAAAAAAAGGGCTGGAAGAAATAAATAAAGTGATTATTGCATTACAAAAAGAAGGGGTGAATATTCAACTTGATCCCACTTTAGCAAGAGGACTCAATTATTACACGGGCATCATTTTTGAAATGAAGGCTCCTGCCGGAGTCAACATGGGAAGTATTGGGGGCGGAGGACGTTATGATAATTTAACAGGACTATTTGGTGTTCCCAATGTGCCTGGTGTGGGCATCTCATTTGGTGTAGATAGAATCTATGATGTATTGGAAGAATTAAATTTATTCCCCCCTACACTGCAATCCAGTACACGTATTTTATTTTTCAACTTAGGAGAGGCAGAAGCTGCTGTTGCCTTTACACAAATGCAACAACTAAGAGCGCAAGGAGTGGCTTGTGAGTTATATCCAGAAAATGTAAAATTTGACAAACAATTCAAATACGCTGAAAAAAAGAAAATTCAATACGTAGTAATCATTGGCGAAAAAGAGTTGCAAGAAAAAACGGCCACAATAAAAAATTTAACCACAGGTAATCAACTTGCTGTTCCTTTAGCGGCGCTTCAACAGGAGATTCTATTTAGCTGATGTAGTTCGCTCATAACGCTTCATAAATCACGGCCGCACCCTGTCCCACTCCCACACACATGGTGGCTAATCCATACCTTGATTGTTGTCGTGCCATTTCATACAATAAGGTGGTAGAAATTCTGGCTCCACTACAACCCAAAGGATGACCTAATGCAATAGCGCCGCCATTCACATTCACTTTTGCAGGATCCAAGGCTAATTCTTGTATGCACGCCAATGACTGAGATGCAAAAGCTTCATTTAGTTCAAATAAATCTATATCCTTGATGGCTAAGCCTGCTCGTTTTAATGCCAATTGGGTAGCAGGCACTGGACCTATTCCCATGATGGCCGGATCCACACCAATTACCGCCATCGATACAATACGAGCCATTGGCTGTAGCTGATATCTTTTTACCATTTCTTCATTGGCTAATAATAAGGCAGCCGCCCCATCATTGATACCCGAAGAATTGCCGGCTGTGACTGTTCCACCTTTTTGAAAGGCCGGTGATAAAGCAGCGAGTTTTTCTATTGAAGTTTCACGCGGATGCTCGTCATCCACTACCCAACTAATCAATCCTTTTTGAATCAACTCCACCGCTACTATCTCTTCTTCCCATTTATTGGCCAGTTTTGCGGCTGCATATTTTTGTTGAGAGCCAAATGCAAATACATCTTGCGCTTCGCGGGTAATTTTCCATTTGGCTGCTACATTCTCCGCCGTTTCTCCCATCGTAAAAGGAGGATATTGTTGAGCAAGTTGTGGATTGACAAAACGCCAACCCATGGTTGTATCAAAAAAAGAATTCGTTCGATCAAAAGCAGAAGAAGATTTGGCTATTACAAAGGGTGCGCGCGTCATACTCTCTGCACCTCCTGCCAAAATAAAATCAGCTTCTCCGCAGGCAATTTGTCGGGAACCATCCATGATGGCTTGTAATCCAGAAGCACATAATCTATTTACAGTTGTTCCCGGTACACTCACAGGCAAGCCTGCCAGTAACGCAGCCATTCTTGCTACATTCCGATTATCCTCTCCCGCTTGGTTGGCGGCACCCGCAATTACATCACCAATCAAAACAGGATCGATGGTTTCATTTCTTTTTAGTAAAGCGCGCAACACCGTAGCTAATAAATCATCAGGACGAACGGCACTCAACGCGCCTCCATATTTACCAATGGGCGTTCGAACTGCATCAATTACGTAAACTGGCTTCATGAAATTGATTTAGACAAATATCCGTTAATTCGTTTAATCGGCTTCAACAGAGTTATCTTTGTGTAAATGATCAAAACGCCCCGCAATATCCGAGAGTTGAACTATCCAGAACTAGAACAAGTAATGGAAGAAATGGGAGAAAAAAAGTTCAGGGCCAAGCAGGTATATGAATGGCTTTGGCAAAAACAGGCTATGAGTTTTGCGGATATGACCAATCTCAGTAAATCACTTCGTCAACAACTAGGCGAAACCTTTACGCTTCCAGCTTTACAAATTGACACTAAACAATATTCGGAAGATGGCACCATCAAACTCAGATTTCGAACCTGGGATGGACATTTTATAGAAGGCGTACTCATACCAACAGATAAACGAATTACGGCTTGTGTATCCTCACAAATAGGCTGTTCCTTGACTTGTAAATTTTGTGCCACTGGCTATCTCGAGAGAAAAAGAAATCTGCAATTCGATGAAATTGTAGACCAAGTTGTACTCTTGAATCAACAGGCGCAAGAACTACTGGATAAAAAAATTACCAATATTGTTTTCATGGGCATGGGCGAACCTTTGCTCAACTATAAACAAGTATTACGTGCCGTAGAGGTGATTAGCTCCCCCGATGCACTTGGAATGAGTCCAAGAAGAATTACCGTATCAACAGCCGGAGTAGCAAAAGCGATTCGGCAATTAGGCGAAGACCGAGTGCGTTTCAAATTGGCTCTTTCCTTACATGCCGCCAATGATAAAAAACGCAATGAAATAATGCCTATCAATGATTCCAATAATATTAAAACACTCATTGATGCGTTAAATGAATTTTACCAAGAAACGGGGAATGAAATCTCGCTCGAATATATTTTATTTAAAGACTTTAACGACAGTCTAAAAGATGCGGATGAATTAATCAAGATCTACCGACAGATTCCGGCCGATCTAATAAACATCATCGAATACAACCCTATCGAGAAAGCACGCTTTGAAAAACCTACCCAAGAAAAAATGATGGCGTTCATGGATCACTTAGGTAAAAACAAAGTGAATGCACGCTTGCGTAGAAGCCGAGGAAAAGATATTGACGCCGCCTGCGGTCAACTGGCTAATAGGGGCTAACCGACCCTTACAAGCCCCATTAAACCTTTAGCAACCTAATCCGTCTTATAGTGGCATTTATAAAACTACTTACCATGAATAAACTACTTATCCTTACAGCAGCTTTGCTAAGTTTCAGCTTTGCTTTTGCACAACAACCTGAAAGAAAAGGCCCACCCCCGCCCCCTTGGAGAACTGCACAAGAAAGAAAACAATCCATGCTGGATGAATTGCATTTAAGTGATTCGCAAAAAGAACAGTTAAAAAAGGAGCAGGAAAAAGCCTTAGATAAAATTTTAACCCCAGAGCAAAAAAAGCAGCGCAAAGATTTTTTAGACAAACAAGCAGCAAGAAAAGATAGTGCACAAAAAAGACAAGCACAGCACTTACAAAAAGCGTTACACCTCACTGATGAGCAAACAACCAAATTGATGGCGCAGCAGAACAAGTTGCAAGAATCGATGAAACAGTTTAAAAAAGAAGCCAGTGAGCAACTAATGGAACGTCGTGAAAAATTGCGTTCGTTGATGGAAGAACAATCGAAAAATTTGAAACAAATTCTCAATGAAGAGCAGTTAGAAAAATATAAAACGATTATGCGGGAGCGCATGCAGAAAATGAGACAGGAAAATCCAATGCGCAATCGATTACAAAATAACGCACCCGAAAAAAGAGGACGTCCTGTTGGCCCTGATGGTACTCCACCCCCGCCTAGACCCCGAAACACTGATTCAACCGAATCCATCTCACTATAATAGAAAGCCCTCCACCCTGAGGGCTTTTTTAATAAAACCTACGGCAATCAACTATCTTTGTAAAATCCTGTTGTAAAACAGCAACCCAGTTATGAAAAAGTCAAACAACAACCCCTTTGCCAAATTCGGCACCCGCAAGTCCAACGCGGCGATTAAAGAGCAATTCAAACAAGAAAAAAGAAAGGCCAAAAAAGAGCGAGAAGCTTTTTTTGATCAAAAAAGAGCAGCGGCAAAAGGATTGACGCCCGCAGGTACACGTAATGTACAATCCGTCAAATCAGCCAATCCTCAAACGGTTAATCAAGATATTATGCCACTGAATAAGTTTATTGCTTATGGTGGTATTGCCGCCCGACGAGAAGCCGCAGAATTGGTGAAAAAGGGGATCGTAAAAGTAAATGGAGTAGTCATTACAGAGCCCGGACATAAAGTACTCCCTACTGACGTGGTCACCGTAAATGGGAAAAAAGTAACTCGTCAACGAGAGCTGATCTATATTCTCTTAAATAAACCTAAGGACTACATCACCACCACCGATGATCCACAAAAAAGAAAAACAGTATTGGATATCATTGGTAAAGCCACGCGCGAGCGGATCTACCCAGTAGGAAGATTAGATAGAAATACAACGGGCGTGCTACTGTTAACGAATGATGGTGAATTAGCACAGCAACTTACCCATCCCAGCAACCAAGTACGAAAAGTATATCAAGCAACCCTCGATAAACCACTAGAAAAAGCTGATTTTGAAAAAATTCTAAAAGGAGTTGTACTGGAAGATGGCCCCGCACCTGTCGACGTGTTAGCGTATACTGATGCACGCGATAAACGAATAGTGGGCATTGAAATTCATAGTGGACGCAACCGAATCGTACGCAGAATATTTGAGCATGTTGGATATGATGTAAAGAATCTAGACCGTGTGCTATTTGCAGGATTGACCAAAAAGAATGTAGACAGAGGAAAATGGAGACAGCTCAGTGAAAAAGAAATTCGCACCCTCAAGCATTTTAGCAAAGGCAAATAAGCATGAAAGCAGAATGGCAATTACTTGCTGAAACTGAAAACTGGGTGGCTGTTAACAAACCGTCCGGACTTCTTTCTGTTCCGGACCGAGAGGGAAAGGAAGTTTCCTTAAAGCAATTATTACAAAAAAAGTATGGAAAAATATTTGCTGTACATCGCTTAGACAGAGACACCAGTGGAGTTATTTTATTTGCTAAAAACGAATTAACGCATCGTGAACTTTCCCAACAATTTGAACAACGAACTACTATTAAAATTTATAGTGGTTTAGTTGTGGGGAAACCTGAGCCTCTCACTCAACTCATTGACAGCCCCATTAAAGAACATCCGGGGATTGCCGGAAAAATGATCATCCACCGAAACGGAAAACCTGCTCAAACTGAGTACACCGTAGTAGAAACAATCACCCCTTATAGTTGGGTTTCTTTTCAATTACATACAGGAAGAACGCATCAAATTCGTATCCACATGCAGTCACTTGGTTTCCCGCTAGTAGGAGATTCTCTCTATGGCGATGGTCAACCTGTGTTATTATCGCGCTTCAAATCAAAATTTAAATTAAGTAAACAGGATGAAGCCGAAAAGCCACTGTTGAACAGATTAGCCTTGCATGCCAGCATCCTAAAATTTCAGGAAAAGGATGGGTCACAAGTAACGATTGAAGCAGATTTACCCAAGGATTTACAAGTCACTATGCTTCAATTACGCAAATACGCGCGAAAAACTACTGTAGATCACCGTTGATGGTTAATTCATAACGGATCTCACTATTTTTCCGCAACATCGCTGCTACGCCACAATATTTTTCCATTGATAGGTCGATCGCTTTTTTTACTTTTTCAATGTTCAGTGGATCCGTGTTGACCTGAAAGGTTAAGAGAATATCCTTGAACACACGGGGGGAATCTTCTGTTTGTTCCGCTTCTGCCACTACCGATAATCCTTTGCATTCTACGCGCATCTTCTCCAAAATATCCACTACATCTATGGAGGAACAACCGGCAAGTCCTGCCAATAACAACGCTTTTGGACTCATCGCCGTTTTAGTATTCCCATCCATCAATAGCTTACCTGCATCGGGTTGTGTGGATTCAAATAGATGTTCCCCTTTCCATACTGTTATTGTTTTCATACTAATTGGTGTTTTTGATCCGACAGAATATTATCTAATGTCCATTCCATTTTCTTTTCGAAGGGATGCACACGCGCAGCACAATCTGATTTTTCACAGATTTGACAAGAGAACGGTAAACATCCGTCACTATGTACAAATAATTCGAGCGATTCTCCAAACTCTGAACGTACCAAGGTTGCTAAATGATCAATCTCTTCATGTGCTTCATGCACATTCAAATACCAAGGCAAGGTCAAATGACAATCCAAATGAAGAACCGCACCATACTTAATGACACGTAGATTATGCAAATCGACCCAATTGACCGGTCGGTTTTTATTTAATAGTGTCACCATTCGCTCGAGCAAATTAAGATCCGCTTTATCCATAATCCCCGCTATAGAACTAAGCACGATTTTATATCCAGTGAAAACAATAATTCCTCCAAATAGTAACGCCACCACGCTATCTACCCACATCCATTGCGTAAAAAATAGTAATATAAGCCCTGCAATAATTCCTACGGTTGACAATGTATCGGTTTGCAAGTGACGCCCACTTGCTACTAAGGCCATCGATTGATTGCGTGTTCCCATTCGAACACAAGTCAATCCAATCAAATAATTTGCCACAGCAGTAATGGCAACCAACCATATACCTGTATCAATACTCGATAATGGTTCAGGATATAATAATGTTTTAATGGCTTTATAGATTGTTAAAGCCCCCGCTGTCAAAATCAAGGTTCCTTCAATAGCAGCTGAAATAAACTCCGCCTTTCCATGCCCATACGGGTGGTCTTTGTCTGCTGGCTTTGCCGAAATATAAAGGCTATAAAGTCCAATGAATCCGGCAGCCACATTAACTATACTTTCTAAAGCATCCGTTAATATAGCAACAGAATTAGTCAGATAATAAGCAAAAAACTTAACACCCAGCAACAATACTGAAATAATGGCAACCCATTTTTGCACACGAAGATTCTGCAAAGCTGAAGTGGAGGATTGAAGTTGTGCCATTATGATACATTTTTTTTGAATGACTGAAATTTCCAAGAAAAAGAACGAATTAGTCGAGCATAAGTCTCGTTACTCAAAAGCTTAGAATCGCGCATAGCCTTATAAGTTAGAAAAATCCCTATAGGAAGCAGTACAATACTAGCCATCCACATGCCCAACCACGGACTTAACGTGTTTTCCTTGGCAAACTTTTCACCTACCGTACTAGAAAAATAAAATAACATGAAAAACACAATGGCAAAAATGAGCGGTGTTCCTAAGCCCCCTTTTCGAATAATAGCTCCCAAGGGTGCTCCAATGAGAAATAAAATAATACACGCGAGTGACAATGTTATCTTGCGATGCCATTCAATCGAGTGTCTTCGTATAGAGCGAGATTTATCTTCTAGCACGGTGCGAAGAGATTCGGCACTCAATTTGACAGAAGAGGCGTTGCTTTTTGCAGTAGAATTACAATTGACTAATGCCGTATCGGGTAATAGTTGTTTAAATGTCTTTTTGCTCCGAATCCATTTTCTATCTGCACTCGACAATTGATCAGTATGCCAAGGCTTTTGAA
>CAYFLE010000004.1:8592-21934 GCA_964343645.1 uncultured Chitinophaga sp.
AAGAAAATAAATACGCCATATCCGCACTCATGCGTTGAATCACTGCCTTTCGTTCTTTTTGAATAGAGTCTAATGCTTTGTTCAGCTGACGCATACTGAACATTCGTTCATTATTTTTATTTACACTGTCCGCCGTACGGCTATTAAATCCAAGACTTCCCAAATCAAATTGTTTGTTGTATGTTTTAAAGCCTACACGGATATACTCACTTTTTGAACCTTCATAAGGATTTCCTCTTTCTTGATAACGCCAACCATCTTGTAAATTGAACTCCAGAATTCGTTTATTTCCCGTAACACGCATGACACCAGAACGGGCCATGATAAAATTATCTTGAAGTAAATTTCCCTGCTCATAAATAATTACATCCCGAATCACACTGTCATTGGATTCTTTTTTCCCCACTTTTATCGCATAGCCGCTAATACGATCATAAAAAACACCTTCTTTTAAATCAAACGCAGGCTTTGCATATACGATATCTGCTAGCAAGGTTCGAGACTTCAAATTCGCAACGGGGATGATGTAATTTGAAAACAAAAAAGCAATGACGGCAATCAGTATGCTAATGAGAAATAAAGGTCGCATGAATCGAAGGAGAGAAATCCCGGCCGACTTGATGGCTACCAATTCGAAACTCTCGCCCAAACTACCAAACGTCATTAAAGAGGAAAGCAAGACCGCTAACGGTAGTGCCAATGGCACCAATACCGCACTTTGGTAAGCAATAAACTCTAAGATGACGCCGGGGCCCAGCCCTTTCCCCACAAAGTCATCAATATAGAGCCAGAAAAACTGGATCACCAACACTAAGAGTGTGATAAAAAAAGTTGCTGCAAAAGGCCCTATGAAAGCCTTCACAACTAGTTTATCAAGTTTTTTGAACACGGATGCTAAATATCGTCACAAAAATAGACGATTGAAAGGGGAATCCTTAGTTTCCTAGCCGATGAAACAAATCTTTAACTTGGTGATCCCACAGCAGCGTCTGGTCTTTGATATCCTTTTTTTCTGCAAAATCCTTAATCACCAAAATCGTTTGATTGGTAATCTCAGACTTATCAATTGCAAACTCAAAGTATTCATTGGCAGGAGCCCCTTGCCAGCGATAGCGCACAGACTTGTCCTCCACTGCTTCTACTATTTCAGCTTTTTCCACATTTCCGTCCCATGCAAAATAAAAGATCCCATCCCTTTCATCCACTTTGTCTGCAAACCATTCACTGAGTCCAGAGGGTGTAGATAAAAATTCATAGAGAATCACAGGTGAACATCGCACAGGAAATTCTAACGTATATAATTGCTTTGCCATTCTAATTTCAATTGAGCCTAATGCAATAATAGATAAAATAATATCAAAACCAAAAAAGGGGTTTTTCTGCCAGGGTTAGGGTAAAGTTCACTTGTAAGAATTTTTAAGGCCGCCTAGAATTGAAGTAAAAATTAATTATGCGAATGCGACAAATTAAGGGAGGCACTTCGATCACCATCAAGGATACGCCCAGTATGGAAAAATACCTGTCAGAAATAAGCCGGATTAAACGAATTACCGCGGAAGAGGAGCTGGTTTTGTCTGACCAAATCAAAAAAGGATGTGAGGCCTCTCTGCATCGGTTAATCAATGCCAATCTCCGCTTTGTCATATCGGTTTCAAAACAATATCAGTTTCAAGGACTGCCGCTGATAGACTTGATCAATGAGGGTAATTGTGGCCTGGTCAAAGCAGCGCGTCGCTTTGACGGCACAAAAGGTTTCAAGTTTATTTCTTACGCAGTATGGTGG
This sequence comes from uncultured Chitinophaga sp., assembly GCA_964343645.1. Classification (GTDB taxonomy): domain Bacteria; phylum Bacteroidota; class Bacteroidia; order Chitinophagales; family Chitinophagaceae; genus JJ008. The sequence continues at coordinate 10,376 of CAYFLE010000004.1, forward strand.
ATCCGACAATCTATTTTACAAGCATTGGCTGACCATGGCAGAGTGGTTCGTGTACCTATGAGTAAAATTAGTACCACTCAAAAAGTATATAAAGCCCAATCCCAACTGGAACAACAATTAAAACGAGAAGCCACCCTTGAAGAGCTTTCGACCTGGATGGGACTTCAGGTGGAAGAAGTTAAAAATTCGCTTTTTATCAATCTTCATCACTATCGGTTGGATGCCCCACTTGCAGAAGAAGAAGACCTTCAACTTTCAGATACACTGGAAGACAAAAACGCTGATCGGGCAGATCAACGTTTGGAAGGCCCCGTTTCCCTTCAAAAAGAAATTGAAAGATCACTGGCCACGCTATCCAAAAGACAGCAATACATTTTGTGTGCCTATTATGGTCTCAACCGGCCAGAGGCCCTGAGTTTAGAAGAAATTGGGAAAGAATTGGGGGTAAGTCGAGAACGTATTCGTCAGATTAAAGAAAAAGCAATTTCGCGTTTACAACACGGCCACCGATCGCGCTTACTCCAGTGTTTCTTAGGCGGCAATTAAGCAGCTAGCAAAAAAAGCCTTCTTATCTTTGCGCCCCTTATGTTTAGTAACCTCCAAGAGAAGTTAGAATCGGCCTTTAAGAACCTAAAAGGTCAGGGTCGAATTACCGAAATCAACGTAGCCACTACGGTCAAAGAAATCCGTCGTGCATTGGTAGATGCCGATGTGAATTTTAAAATCGCAAAAGAATTTACGGACCGTGTAAAAGAAAAGGCAGTTGGACAAAAAGTGATCAATGCAGTTTCTCCCGGACAATTAATGGTAAAAATTGTCAAGGACGAACTAACCGCTTTGATGGGTGGAACGGAGGTAGACTTGCAAGCAAAGGGAAATCCGGCCGTGATTTTGATTGCTGGTCTTCAGGGTAGTGGTAAAACCACCTTTAGTGCCAAGCTGGCCAACTATTTAAAAAACAAAAAGGGGCTCTCCCCCCTCCTGGTGGCAGCAGACGTCTATCGCCCAGCGGCCATGGAACAACTGCGAATATTGGGAGAACAAATTGGAACAGAAGTTTACATTGAACCAGAAGAAAAAAACCCTGTTTCTATTGCCACTCGTGCAGTGGCAAGCGCCAGAAGTAAAAACAAAAACGTCGTTATTATCGATACAGCTGGCCGATTGGCAGTAGATGAGGCGATGATGTCGGAAGTAGCGGCCATTCGGAATGCCGTTCAACCACAGGAAATTTTATTTGTGGTGGACAGTATGACGGGACAAGATGCAGTCAACACCGCAAAAGCCTTCAATGACCGATTAGACTTTTCGGGTGTGGTCCTCACCAAATTAGATGGGGATACCAGAGGGGGCGCTGCCATCTCTATCACTTATACGGTTAATAAACCAATCAAGTTCACTAGCAATGGTGAAAAGCTGGAAACATTGGATATTTTCTACCCTGAGCGGATGGCCCAACGAATATTGGGAATGGGTGATATCACCACGTTGGTAGAAAAAGCACAGGAGCAATTTGATGAGGCGGAAACCAAAAAGCTGGAAGCTAAAATCCGCAAGAACAAATTTGACTTTGCCGATTTTAAGATGCAATTAGAGCAACTCAAAAAAATGGGGAATATGAAGGATATGCTTTCCATGATCCCCGGGGTAGGCAGCAAAGTCAAGGATTTGGATATCGATGAAAATGCTTTTAAAGGCATCGAAGCAATGATCAATTCGATGACGCCGGCAGAACGAGCAGACCCCGACTTAATTGACATGAGTCGCAAAAAAAGGATCGCAAAAGGGAGCGGAAAGGATATGCAAGAAGTGAATAATTTCTTAAAACAATTTGCTCAAATGCGCGACATGATGAAGAATATGAACAAGTTAGGAGCTTTTGGCAAAATGATGCCAGGCCTAAAGCGCTAATAAAGAGGCTCTTTTTCCCTGATTTTCCCTATATTTGCAGTCCGGTTTTTACCGGGTATTTTTTAACGCTGTTAAATATCAATTTATGTCAGCCAAAATCCGTCTTCAAAGACAGGGCTCTAAAAAGAGACCATTTTATTTCATCGTTGTAGCCGATTCTCGTGCCCCTCGCGATGGAAAATTCATCCAAAAGTTAGGAACCTATAATCCCCTGACTATTCCTGCCACCATCCAACTTGATCGTCAAAAGGCGTTAGAGTGGTTGAACAAAGGCGCTACTCCAACTGATACGGTGCGTCGCATTTTAAGCTTTAAAGGAGTGTTGTACCTCAAACATTTATTGCGTGGTGTAACCATGGGATTGTTTGACGAAGCAGCTGCCATGCAAAAGTTTACAGAGTGGACTGCTCAACACGAAATTGATATCAAAAAGAAAGACGAGGATAACCAGCGCAAGCGTCGTGAAAAACGCCAAGCTGTTCTTTCTGAAGCCGCTGCTAAAAAAGCAGCTGCTGCTGCCCCAGTGGCAGAGGAAAGTGCGCCAGCCGCTGAAGGAGCAGGTGAAGAAGCATAAGTATCTTTCTACACCAAAATTGTTAATCCCAATGTGTAAATCACATTGGGATTTTTTTTGATGAGTCATATTGTTTTGCTTTGCAGTTGATGGCTAGTTATCTAAAATTGGGAAAAATAGTGAGTGTGCACGGACTCAAAGGAGAACTCGTGCTAACACATACACTCGGCAAATCTTCCACATTAAAAAATCTGGAAGTGCTTTATGTGGAGGAGAAAAAAGACAAACTACTCCCCTATTTTATTCAAACAGCCCGAAAAAAAACAGCCACAGAAATTTTTATTCAATTAGAAGGAATTGACGTTCGTGAAAAAGCACAGCAATTGGTTTCAAAAATAGTTTGGATTCCAGAAGATGAATTTCAGCGTTTAGCTAGTAAGTCTGCCCCCGCTTCCATTTTAGGTTTTAAAATAATTGATACAGATAATTTTTTAGGAGAAATCACCGAAGTGATTGAGCAACCGCAACAGCTGGTTTGCAAAATCATGATTCAAAATAAAGAGGTACTCATTCCACTCCACGAAGACACACTGAGTAAAATAGACTACTCAAAAAAAGAAGTTCATGTACAACTTCCTGAAGGTCTTTTAGACATCTATCTATCATAATCCTTCACTTGGCTACGTCGGTTCATCATATTGCACATTTTGATCTGGATTCATTTTTTGTATCCGTGGAGATTTTGAATAACCCTTCTTTAAAAGGAAAACCCGTATTGGTAGGAGGAGGAGATCGAGGTGTAGTAGCGGCTTGCAGCTATGAAGCAAGAAAATTCGGCATTCACTCAGCCATGCCCATGAAACAGGCCTTACAAAAATGCCCCACCGCCATCGTCACTAATGCCAGCAGAGGTCAATACAGTCATTATTCGAGATGGGTTACTAATTTGATTGCTGAAAAAGTACCGTTGTTTGAAAAAGCAAGTGTCGATGAATTTTATGTAGACCTTACCGGCATGGATCGCTTTTTTGGTGTTAACAATTTTGCACAAGAATTGCGCGCACATATCACGCATACTACCGGTTTGCCGATTTCATGCGGCATTGCGACCGCTCGCTTCATTGCAAAAATGGCAACCAATGAGGCCAAACCCAATGGTTTTTTGGCGATTCCGCCGGGAAAAGAAACAGCCTTTTTATGGCCACTATCTATTGATAAAATCAATGGAGTGGGCGAACATACCTCTCAATTATTAAAAAGTAAAGGTCTTTACAGGATTGAAGATATCGCTAGAACCCCTATAGAAATGATGAGTGCCATTGCAGGAAAATGGGGAGAATCACTCTGGGAAAAAGCTCAAGGGAAAGGAAGTACCACGCTACACACCGACTGGGAGCAAAAAAGTATCAGCCATGAAAAAACATTTGAGGAGGACAGCCAAGACATTCCCTTTTTGACACAACAACTACTAGAATTAGTAGAGGAGACTGCAGCAGATGTTCGAAGTGAAGAAAAAATGAGCGGGTGTATAACCGTGAAAATTAAATACCATGACTTTGAAGTGTGCTCTAAACAAGAAACCATTGACTATACAGTGTTAGACGATGTATTACAGGCAAAAGCAAAAGCGCTGTTTACTGAACTCTATCAAACTGGAAGAAAAGTGCGCTTACTGGGCGTGCGATGCAGTCAATTGGTACCCATTTCTATGCAAATGAGTTTATTTGACCAGCAGGTGGAAAAACTTCAACTCTACCAGGCAATGGATGCATTGAATGACCGTTTTGGCAAAAATACGTTGACAAAAGCCGCCCATATACGCAACAACCGTGATGATAAATCGGAAGATGCAGCGCACAACTAGTAAATTTGCACCTAACCACTATTAAAAAGAAAGAATATGTCAGCCGCTTGGAAAGAATATCAAGAAAAAAATCAAGATCGTTTTTTAAATGAAATGATTGATCTATTACGGATTCCCTCTATCAGTGCTAAGTCCGAACATAAAGAAGATATGCTTCGATGTGCGGAGGCGGTAAAAAATAGCTTGATCGCTGCGGGCTGTGACAAAGCGGAAGTAATGCCCACTCAGGGGTATCCTGTGGTCTATGGTGAAAAAATAATCAGTGAAGACGCACCAACAGTTTTAGTATATGGCCACTATGACGTGCAACCAGCCGATCCGCTGGAACTTTGGCACAGTGGCCCCTTTGAGCCAGTTATCAAAGATGGTAAAGTATTCGCGAGAGGATCAGCCGATGATAAAGGACAGTTTTATATGCATGTCAAAGCGTTGGAGCTGATGTGTAAAACCAATACACTTACAACAAATATTAAATTCCTGATTGAAGGGGAAGAAGAAGTAGGTTCCCCCAATTTGGGCGCATTTGTAGCGGCGAATAAAGAACTTTTAAAAGCAGATGTCATTTTAATCAGCGACTCTGCCATGTTAAGCATGGAAAATCCATCACTTGACACTGGGGTCCGTGGATTAAGTTATATTGAAGTGGAGGTAACCGGTGCCAATCGAGATTTACATAGCGGAACGTATGGGGGTGCAGTAGCCAATCCCATTACCATTCTTTCTAAAATGATTGCCAGTTGTCATGATGAAAATAATCATATCACCATTCCTGGATTTTATGATGATGTAGTAGAAGCAGGGCCTTCCGAAAGAGCATTAATCAATAAAGCGCCCTTTGACGAAGCAAACTACAAATCAGAATTAGAGATTAAAGAATTGTGGGGCGAAAAAGGATTTAGCACCTATGAAAGAACAGGTATTCGACCTACACTTGAAGTAAATGGTATTTGGGGTGGCTATACAGGGGAAGGCGCTAAAACAGTATTACCATCTAAAGCCTATGCAAAAATTTCTGCCCGATTAGTACCCAATCAATCGGCAGATGTTATTACAAAAAAATTGATCGACTATTTTACCTCGATTGCCCCAGCCTCAGTACAAGTAAAAGCACAATTACATCACGGCGGGGAGCCCTATATGACACCCATTGATAGTAAAGGTTATTTGGCGGCTGCTAAAGCCATTGAAACAACCTTTGGAAAAACACCAATTCCCGTTCGTGGTGGAGGCAGCATTCCTATTTGTTCCATTTTGGAAAAAGAATTAGGCATCAAAATTGTATTCATGGGATTTGGGTTAGACAATGACAATTTGCATAGCCCGAATGAAAAATACAATATTGAAAACTATTTCAAAGGCATAGAAACTATTCCTTATTTCCACTCCTACTTTGCACAGTCTCACTAACGAACATCAGGTAACGACTCGATACTGTCATAGGGAAACCGTTTCTGCACAAACTATTTTTAATGCAACATTAAAAATTAGTACCGTATGGAAACAAAAGCACTGGAAAAAGCCGCCTCACGCACGATGTTCAAAAAATTTCCGTTAGCTTAAGTAGCAGCGGAAAGGCCCTAAGGGTGCCCCTGCTCTGGTGAGCAGGGGATTTATATTAATATAGGAGGTTTTTTAATTTTTCTAAATTGCTGACATGAATTTTACCCTCCTGTATAGTGATCAACTTTTCAGATTTAAAATCACTCAGCGTTCGAATTAACGATTCAGTAGCAGTGCCAACATAATGTGCAATATCTTCTCTTGAAATCTCTATCGGATTACCTTGGCCATTTTCACTAAACTTCATATAAATATCAACTAAACCTTTTGCCACACGCTTTCGAAGTGAGCTATAAGCTAAAGAAAGAAGTCGATCTTCTTTTTCTTTCATGTTTTGAGATAAAATCCGAATAAATTTTGAAGCCACTGCAATATTAGATTCAATTAATTGCTGAAACTCCTCTCTTGGAATCAACACTACCTCTGAATCATCTAATGCAATGGCTGTGTCTTCGTAATTAGATTCCTCAATTAATGCAGGATATCCCATAAAATCTCCAACACTAAACATGTCTGTTATATATTCCTTTCCGTCTTCGTGTGTTTTGCAAGATTTAATCTTTCCACGTAAGACATAATATAAATAGCGTGGCCGCTTTCCCTCCGCATAAATTACTTGTTTACGAGAAAACAACTCTGTGTTATGAAGCTCGGGATTGAACTGAAAGATTCCATTTTTGATTAGCTCGTTTGCGAAATCACTCAAACCTTTTCCATCGGCATTGTAGCGCTTAACAAAAATATCTTGTTTGCGAAGTCTGGATTCTATAGCATTGAGAAGCTCTATTTCTTCAAATGGCTTTGTTACATAATCGTCCGCGCCCATCTCCATCCCCTTTCTAAAATCATTTCGATCTGCTTTGGCTGTAAGAAAAATTAATGGGATACCTTCTGTGTCTGGATTTTTTCGCAATAAATGTAAAACACCATAGCCATCCAGTTCAGGCATCATGATATCACAAATAATCAAATCTGGCTTTTTAGATAATGCTTTCTCTACTCCCTGTCTTCCATTTTCAGCGGTGATAACACTATATCCACCAAGCGTTAGAATCTCGGCGGTATTCTCACGTATAGCAGGACTATCGTCAATTAATAAAATTGTGCGGGTCGACATCTTGCAGGGAAGATAAGCCAAGTTTGGGAAAACAGCCTCCATGATTAAAATCATCCCAATCAATGAATTTTATCAAATATCGCCACCAATTAAAGCTAGATTTTAGTTCTATCATTCCCACGCCCTCAGTTTCAAAATCTAAACAGGACGATCTATGCTATCACTGTGGAGAATCCTGCTCAAACCGTACAATTTATACGGGGGATAAATTCTTTTGCTGTGAGGGCTGTAAAATAGTTTATCAAATTTTACAACAGAATGAGCTTTGCAGCTACTACGACTTAAATAAAAATCCAGGAAAAAGTCAACGCTTAAATGTGCGTGAAAATCAATTCGAATTCCTGGATGACGCAACTGTTCAAGCCAAGCTAATTGACTTTGAAGACGAATCACAATTACATGCTACTTTCTACCTGCCTCAAATGCATTGTAGTTCTTGCCTTTACTTATTAGAAAATCTTCATCGAATCGAGCCAGGAATCATAGCAAGCAAGGTGAATTTCATACGAAAAGAGGTATCTGTAATAATACAAAAAGGTAATATAACACTTCGAAAAGTAGCGGAAGTGTTAACTAGTGTTGGATATGAACCATATTTGAGCTTACAAGATCTTGCATCTCATCGACCCACATTAAATAGAAGTTTGATATATCAGATTGGAGTGGCAGGTTTTTGCTTTGGTAATAGTATGCTACTAAGTTTTCCAGAATACCTTGGCATAAACAATTCTGAAGCAAGCTTGCTCGAACTGTTTAGGTGGACAAATTTACTGATTTCATTACCAGTTTTACTTTACGCTGCACTTCCTTTTTATACATCTACTTGGAAAAGTTTACGACTTGGCTATCTCAATATTGATGCCCCAATAGCATTAGCGATATGGATCACCTTTACTCGAAGTGCCTTTGAAGTTATAACTCACACGGGGGGCGGGTATTTTGATTCCATGACTGGGATTGTATTTTTAATGTTAGCAGGAAGAATATTGCAAGATAAAACTCATCGGCAACTTTCCTTTGAAAGAGACTATACGGCTTATTTCCCGATCGCTGTCACAGTCATTAAAGACAATAATAAATTTTCAACTCTACTACCAAATATAAGAGTAGGAGACACTTTGCTCATACATCATGATGAGTTAATACCTGCAGATGGGATCTTGACCAAAGGACGCGGTCGTCTTGACTACAGTTTTGTAACAGGCGAATCAAACCTCATAAAGAAAGAAATGGGTGAAATTCTATATGCGGGCGGTAAGCAAAAAGAGGGTTCAATCGAATTATTAGTCATAAAAGAGGTTGCACAGAGCTATTTAACTAGGCTATGGAACGATACAGGAAAAATAAAACAACCCAATAATTTTAAAAACAATCTTGATAATATATTGAGTCGCTATTTCACAGGATTCATCCTTTTAATAGCACTTTTAACCAGCTTCTACTGGTGGGGAAAAGATCCAGTTATCGCTTGGCAAGCTGTTACTTCGATATTTATAGTAGCCTGCCCTTGTGCACTACTTCTATCTACTACTTTTACCAATGGAACAATCCTTTCCATTTTGGCAAAAAAGCAGTTTTACTTAAAAAATGCTGCTACCATTGATCAGCTTGCCAAGTGTACGCATATTGTTTTTGATAAAACAGGAACGCTAACAGTAAGTGATCAGCAGGATATCAAATGGACAGGACTATCGCTGAGTAAAACAGATAAACGATGTATTGCAGAATTAGCATCCAACTCTAGCCATCCATTAAGCAAATCAATTGTTCATTTCATTGGAAATGAAATGAATCAAAAAGGTGGATGTAGCGTATTTGCTTTTAAAGAAATAACGGGTAGAGGCATTGAAGGTTGGTGCCAAGGGATGCTAATAAAATTAGGTTCAGAGGCCTATATCACTGGTAAGCAAGGCGAATCAACACATCAAACTAAAGTACATGTTAAAATTGATGGGGAGATAAAAGGATATTTTTCAATTAGAAATCGCTATCGTCAACAAATCGAATCCCTGCTTATACGATTATTAAAAAACTACCCTATCACAATTTTGTCTGGAGACCAAGATGCAGAAAAAAATCGATTACGAGAGCTAACAAAAGGGTTAGCTAGTATTCAGTTTAATCAAAAGCCAGAAGACAAAATGATTTACATTAAAAATTTACAAGAAAAAGGAGTAAGTGTAATGATGATTGGCGATGGCCTTAATGATGCAGGAGCACTTCGCCAAGCAGATGTTGGGATTGCACTAAGTGCACAATCCAATTACTTTACTCCAGCAAGTGACGCTATCATTGGTGCTGATCAGCTTTATCAACTTGACCGATTTATTAATTTATGCAAAGCAAATAAAAGAATCATAGTCAATAGCTTTATTGTTTCACTAGTTTATAACATTATCGGCCTATACTTTGCAATACAAGGACAATTGTCGCCACTTATAGCAGCCGTGCTGATGCCTATAAGTTCTATCAGTGTCCTTTTGCTCACGTATGGTAGCAGTAGTTGGCTAGGTAGAAATCTGGGTAAATAGGCCTCCTCAGTAATTTAATGCCCACTTGATTAAAATCAGTCTCCTAACTGACTCTTATTGCCTTCCTAGGTAAAAGCGCCGGCTACTTTAGCACCAAATTCATAACATGAGTGTCATTTTTATTTTGTTAATCACCAGTATTATAGTGGCGGGATTATTTCTTTTTGCATTTCTATGGGGAGTAAAAACGGGGCAATTTGAAGATGACTTTTCTCCAGCTTCAAGGATTTTATTTGAAGATAAAAAGAAATAACACCTTAAAATAACCGAAATCAGATATGGAACTCGAAAAATTTTACTATGACAACAAGATTGTTAAGTCATTTGGCATAGCGACCATTATTTTTGGAATTGTAGGTATGATAGCAGGCCTATGGTCAGCTATCCAAATCTACTACCCAGCAAGCAGCTTGAATTTAGCAGCAACTACTTTTGGCAGACTGCGGCCCTTACATACAAACGCAATCATCTTTGCTTTTGTCGGCAATTCTATGTTCATGGGAGTCTACTATTCACTACAAAGGCTCTGTAAAACCAGAATGTACAGTGATACGCTTAGCTGGATACATTTTTGGGGCTGGCAATTAATTATTGCATCTGCAGCTATCACATTATTGATGGGGGTAACCACCGGGAAAGAATATGCGGAATTAGAATGGCCCATTGATATTGCAATCACACTTGTGTGGGTCGTATTTGGTATAAATATGATTGGAACAATATTAGTTAGAAGGGAACGGCATCTTTATGTAGCAATCTGGTTCTACCTCGCAACTTGGGTTACTGTGGCAATGCTGCACATTGTTAATTCTATTGAGTTGCCTGTTTCATTCTTAAAAAGCTATAGTTGGTATGCAGGTGTTCAGGACGCACTTGTACAATGGTGGTACGGTCACAATGCAGTAGCGTTTTTTTTAACTACCCCAATATTGGGGTTGATGTATTATTTTCTTCCCAAAGCTGCTAATCGTCCCGTTTACTCATATCGATTATCAATTATACATTTTTGGGCATTAATTTTTATTTATATCTGGGCTGGCCCTCACCATTTACTTTACACAGCACTTCCTGATTGGGCGCAGTCGCTAGGTACAGTATTTTCCATTATGCTGATTGCTCCAAGTTGGGGTGGTATGCTAAATGGACTATTTACGCTTCGAGGCGCTTGGGACAAAGTAAGAGAGGATCCTGTTTTAAAATTCATGGTTGTGGCAGTAACCTGTTATGGCATGAGTACTTTTGAAGGGCCACTTTTAAGCCTTAAAAATGTAAACGCCATTTCTCACTTCAGCGATTGGACAATTGCCCACGTTCATATTGGTGGGTTAGGTTGGAATGGCTTCATGGCATTTGCCGTATTGTACTACTTGATTCCAAAAATGTGGAATACAAATCTTTATTCAAGAAAACTTGCAACCAACCATTTTTGGCTAGGCACAATTGGAATCATATTGTATGCTGTTCCTATGTATTGGGCGGGATTTGAACAAGCATCCATGTGGAAGCAATTCACGCCTGAGGGACAAATTAAATATGACTTCTTGCAAACTGTTACTAATATTATTCCCATGTATATCACCAGAAGCATTGGCGGAATCTTATACCTGTCAGGTGCACTCATGATGGTATATAATCTGGTTAAAACCATAAGCAAGGGTCAATTTATAAGTAACGAAGAGGCAGAGGCTATCCCACTGAAAAAAACTGTAACAGCGAAAAAAGAATATTGGCATAGAGTAATTGAAAGAAAGCCCCTGCTTTTGCTGGTTATGAGCTTGATTTTAGTTTCTATCGGTGGGCTTGTTCAATTGATTCCCACTTTCTTAGTCAAAGAAAACATACCAACAATTGCAGCGGTTAAACCTTACACGCCACTTGAATTACAAGGCCGTGACATATACATTCGTGAAGGATGTTATACCTGCCATTCTCAAATGGTTCGTCCGTTTCGTGATGAAGTTGCTAGATATGGAGAATATTCTAAAGCTGGCGAGTTTGTATATGACCATCCCTTCCAATGGGGTAGCAAAAGAACGGGACCTGATTTGGCAAGAGAGGGTTC
>CAYFLE010000005.1:0-283 GCA_964343645.1 uncultured Chitinophaga sp.
ATTAATCCAACGTTTTGGAATTTATTTTTTCGTTGGCTATTGTAATAAATTCCTGCACTGGCAGAAACGATGAGTCCATCCACAAAAATGTTTTTTAGCAGCGCATTGTTGTCAATCAGCTGCAAGAGTTTAGCGCGCCGGGCAATTTTGTTGTATTCAATGCTAGGCAACCGAATGTTGAAAAGAGAATTGCGATACCTAAAATCATAACCCCAAGCTGCGCTATAGGAAGACAAGTTGAATAATTCTCTTCGTTCCGTGTTCGCAATATTAAATGCTAAGA
>CAYFLE010000005.1:326-1675 GCA_964343645.1 uncultured Chitinophaga sp.
TAGTGAATGAAAGTGGGGCAATAATCCTGGGAAAACAAGGTTGTGTGAAAAGGCAATTTGTCGAGTTTGTATAAAGTTTACATCAGCCACGGTATCTCTTCCTGTTTCCACACCTAAACGAAGGTTGCTATTTGATTGAATCGAACGTTTGGCCAGATTACGATTTTGTAAACCAAAATTTAATGCAACCCCAAATAGGTTTCCTGCTAGGATACTTTGATTGCTACTGCCTTCAACGTTAGCAACCGTCGCATATTTTCGTGCAGGTGTTAATTGGATAGTAATATCTGCCGAGTCAGAATTTTTTCTTGCTTGTGTCTCCACATTGACCAACTTCCAGGCGCCCATGGAATTTAGCTGGTTCAATGTTTTAAAGTAATTCCGCTGGTCATATAAATCACCCTTTTGAAAATGAATTTTTTCGGAGAAAATATGGGGTTGAAATAGAGATCGATATTGATGAATTTCTAGGCCATTCTTTATGAATATTTGTTGTCGAAGTCCTGCAGTGTCTGCCGTGTAATCTGGAAATACCCTAATGCGTCCAATTTTATAGGGCGTTAATTTAGAAGGGTCAATCTCAGTACGAAGTCGAATGTCTAGGCTCGCAGTAGGGTTCTGACTCTTGTTTCTTGCCTGTGTTAATAAGGCTAATTGTTCAACTGGATCAGCCATTGGTCGCAGTAACGCAACGTTTAAAGTATCCCAAATTACTACTAATTCATCTCTTGTAAATCGGAGATAGCCATTGTTGCGATAAAGGTCTACCAGTCGATCTAACTCATCTGCTATGACTCCCTTTGCAAAAGGTTTTCCTTTTTCAATGAGGGCATTCTTTTTTTCTTGTAGGGTAAGCTGTTGTAACGCAGTATCAGAAAGTTGGTAACGAACGGTATCTAGCAAAAAAGTGATGCCTGGATAAACAGAAAAGTTGATGGCTACTCTTTGCTGATTTTTTCCCACTTGTGTAAGGGTCGTGTCTACATATATAGAGTCTCTGAAATAGCCTAAAGAAGTCAGCAACGCATGCATGTATTGTGCAGATTGCTGGACATAGGTCGTATCATATACAGGTGGGTGCGGGAGTGTGCTGTAAAATAATTTTGAAACAGTGCGAGAACGTAAACTGTCATCTAGTTGAGTTCTTAACTTGCTTTGTAAAGCATCCTTTTCTTCTTTAGTGAGGATGCCTTCAACTTTTATAGTAGTTTTGAAAACAAAGGGTTTGTCGAGGGGGTATTTTTTGGGAATCACACCGCAAGACGTCACAATTTGAATCAATAAAAAAAGTAACAGGGCCGGCCAATAAATTGAAGTAGAAAATTGCCGGTGTTGTTGCATCACAAAGT
>CAYFLE010000005.1:1685-16746 GCA_964343645.1 uncultured Chitinophaga sp.
GTAGTAGAGATTATGCTTGTTAAATCAAAAGTCAAAGATATTCAAAGTTTAGCCGGTAAAAAATACCGCGACGAAACTGGACTTTTTATCATGGAAGGTCCAAAACTTGTACAAGAAATAATCGAGCAGTATCCGCAGCAGGTGTATGAACTATTCGCATTGGAAAGTTGGAAGCACTCAACACTACCCGCCGCACTTTTAGGAAAATTAACTACCGTTACAGAGGAAGATCTTGCCCGTATTTCACAACTTACCACCCCAAATCAGGTGGTTGCTGTTGTTAAACAATTTCAATATCCGCCTATACAATTGAAAGGTAAACTGACATTGGTGTGCTGTGACATACAAGATCCTGGCAATTTTGGCACAATCATTCGAACGGCCGATTGGTTTGGTGTTAGTCAATTGGTCTGCAGCATGGATACAGTGGATCAGTACAATCCTAAAGTAGTACAAGCGGCCATGGGTAGTTTAGGAAGAGTAACAATCACCTATCAATTGTTGAAAAGTTGGCTTCCCTTGCAAACCGATGTTCCTGTGTACGCAGCCGTATTAAATAAGGAGCCAATTAAAATCAATGAGACTATCCAGGAAGGCATTTTGCTAGTTGGTAATGAGTCTAAAGGAATTCCACAAGAATTACTAACGGAAAGTGTTATTCAATTTAGTATACCTGGTAAAGGACAAGCCGAGTCGCTAAATGTCGCTGTGGCTACTGGAATTTTATTAGCGAAATTTAGCTAAATCGTATCGCGCGTAGCGGGCTTATTTTTCGAACCAATAAGGTGGGAAGTAGTAGAGTGAGTAGGCTGACTACAAAGGTCCCCGCCATGATTAAAATAATTGGAAGGGGCAGGATTTGGAAAACTACTTTGTCTAGATAGTAAGCGGACTCATCCAACTGAATAAAACCAGTTTGTTGTTGTGCAACCATTACTAACAGGGCAATAACGGTACCTGTTAGTATTCCTGTAGCAGTCAATAGCAGCGAATACCGAAGAAAGATTCGTTGAATGATTGAATCGGTTGCGCCAACTGCTTTTAAAAGTCCGATCATTTGTACACGCTCTAAAACTACAACGAGTAAACAGGTGATTAAGTTAATAAGTGCTACAAGGGTCATAATCCCAATGAGCACATTACGAGTGAGTCCTTGCATATTCAGCCAATCAAATAATTGGGGGGCCACTTTTCGGGCGGTAATGATATCCCAGGTGGCTGGAAATTTTTCTAGTTGATACAATTCGTTAGCAGTTGCTTCCATGTTGAGGGGGTTTTCTAAAAATAATTCGTATCCCCCAATTTGATTTTCAGTCCAGCCGCTAACTTGTTGAATCAGTCTTAAATCCCCCAATGCAAATAGTCGATCATATTCTTCAATTCCAGTTTGAAAAATTCCTGCAATAAAGACTTTTCGCGCTTTAGGGCTTGCACCTTCTTGGGTAAAATAAAGGACAATGGAGTCATTCACGTGAAGGTCCAATCGAGTTGCCTGTTGCTGGGAAAGCAATATTCCTCTGGAGAACCCTGTTTTTTCAAGGGTGGGGATGGTTCCTTTTTTAAGAAAAGGAGTATAGTTGCTCCAACTCTTGTTTCCATCTACCCCCTTTAAAAGAACTCCTTCCATTTCGCTGGAAGTTTTAATCAATGCATATTGAGTAGCGAATGGATGGATTTCTTTTACACCTGGTTGCTTTGCTAGTTGCTGGATCAGGGCATCATCTTTTTCAGTCGGCGTCATTTTTTCCATCACTGACTGGGAAGACTGCTTCTCCTGAATTCGAAGGTGCCCCCAAAAACTAAAAATTTTTTGTTGAACGGCGTCTTGAAATCCCGCAGCCATACACACAGTTATAATCATGACCATCACACTCACTGCGGTTGCGGCAAAGGATAATCTCAAAATGAACCGCGAATAACTTTTTTGTTTGCTAAACGCGATGCGATTGGCTAAAAAATTTGCTAGATTCAAATTCAATGAATTTTCAATTCCTTTTTATTACATTGCCTTATGCAACGAGCTCAATTTACAATCTTCCTGCTTATTTTAGGTTGCATGCTGTCCCAAAAGGGTTTAGCACAATTGCCTGACCAAGTTTTTGCTTCTTCCATCAAGGCTATTAAGCTCAATAAAGCCGGTGATCCGCTTGGGTATCCTATTCTGCAATTGGGAACGCAGGAGCAGTTGGAATTGCAGTTTGATGATCTTGATACACGGCCTAAAAACTATTATTACTCCTTACAACTTTGTCAATCAGATTGGACCCCTGCGCTTTTACAACCTTTTGACTATTGGAAAGGGTTTACGTCAAGTCGAATAAGAGACTATAGGCCTTCCTCATTATCGCAAAATCGCTATATCCATTATCAATTACTTTTTCCGGAATCCAATAGTGGACCTACGCGTTCGGGTAATTATTTATTAAAAGTTTTTTTGAATGACGATACTACAAAACTGGTTTTTACACGTCGCGTTTTAGTGGTGTCAAAGAGGGTTTCTATAGCTGCTCAAGTAAAACAACCTTTTGACGGGCAACTATTACTTACCCATCAACAAATACAAGTAAGTGTGACTCCGCTTCCGATGCCTCAAAATAATTTTACACCAACCGAGTTACGTTTACAAATAGTACAAAACAGAAATTGGGGAATTGTGCACAAGCAAAATGCACCGACCGTTTTTCGGGGTAATTATTTTGAGTATACCGATCAGGATTTCTCCCTTTTTCCTGCAGGACAAGAGTGGCGTTGGGTAGATTTGAGGAGCTTTCGATTAAGAAGTGAACGAATTAGTGCTATCCAGGATAACGATACGACCTCTCGCGTAGATATTTTTATAAATCCTGATGGTCCTCGCGTTGGCAAAATGAGTATTCTCAATCGAGATATCAATGGGTCTTTTGTGTTAGAGAGCCGAGATAATCTCAATGTAACTTATCAAGGGGAATATGCATGGGTGCATTTTACTTTTTTCCCACCGGGCGGGCAGCCCTTTCGAGGCAGGGATGTTTTTGTGGTGGGGGAATTAACGGGGAATCAACTATTGACTGAAAATAAAATGGATTTTAATAGTGAAAAGGGATGCTACCACAAAGCACTTTTTTTGAAACAAGGGTATTATAACTATTTGTATTCCACCTTGGGTGCAGGAGCTGATAACAATCAACCTTCTTACGTTTTAACGGAGGGTAATTATTGGGGAACGGAAAATGAATACATGGTGCTTGCCTATGTTCGAACAGTAGGCAGCCGGGCAGACGAATTAATTGGCTGTACGCTCGTTCATTCTGCCTTTCAGCGATGAGTTTTTTATCATTAAATTTGCAGCGGCAGGTCTTACACGACCAGCTCCTGCTGAACCCTCCCAGGGCCGGAAGGCAGCAAGAGTAAGTGGTTGAGCGGTGCGATGTAATAAGCCTGCCATTTTTTATTTAAACATTAATCCTAGCATATGAAATTTTTTATTGACACCGCAAATCTGGCACAGATCAAAGAAGCCCATGAATTAGGAATTCTAGACGGCGTTACAACCAATCCTTCGTTGATGGCTAAGGAGGGGATCAAAGGTGAAAAAGCTGTGATGGATCATTACCGCACTATTTGTGAAATGGTAGATGGCGATATCAGTGCCGAGGTGATTAGTACTGACTTTGCTGGAATTATTGAAGAAGGAAAAAAGCTGGCCGCTATTCACCCCAATATTGTGGTCAAAGTGCCTATGATCAAAGATGGTATTAAGGCGATCAAGTGGTTTACTAATAATGGAATTCGCACAAATTGTACGTTAGTGTTTTCTGCTGGGCAAGCCATTTTAGCTGCCAAAGCAGGTGCTACTTATTTATCTCCATTTATTGGACGGGTAGATGATAGTAATTGGGATGGTGTAGATTTGATTGCACAAATTTCCCAGATTTATAGTGTACAAGGATTCAAAACGCAAATATTGGCTGCCTCTATACGTACACCGCTTCACATTGTGAAGTGCGCAGAAGCGGGTGCTGATGTTTGTACATGTCCACTTGATTCGATCCTAGGATTACTCAAACACCCATTGACAGATATTGGATTAGCCAAGTTTTTGGAAGATGCCAAAAAGACAATGGGCTAAACAACCTCATTATGCGTACTTTTTTTTTGATCGCTGCGCTGACCTTTTTAGTTACAATTTCCCAAACAGCTTTGGCGCAATACACTAACACGGGTATTCATAAAAGATCCATTTTAGTAGATACACATAACGATTGTTTGAGTGGACAAGTATTAGAAGGTCGCGATATCAGCGTACTACAAGAAAAAGGGCATAGTGATTATGTGCGTTGGAAAAAAGGAGGATTAGATATTCAATTTTTTTCCGTGTATACAGGGGAAACTCCTCGTAAAAAGGCTGGATTTTTTCAAGATGCCATTGACGAAATTGATTCACTACAGCATATTGTGTTAAGAAATCCTGACAAATTTGATTTTGCCACCTCTTATCATCAGGCCAAGCGAAAAGTGCATCGTGAAAAAGTAGTTGCGATGATTGGGGTAGAAGGGGGGCACATGATTGAATCTGATTTTTCAAAGTTGGATACGTTGATCGCAAGAGGGATGTCTTATCTCACACTCACTTGGAATAATAGTAATGACTGGGCAACGAGTGCAATGGATGAATCAGGTGCTGGAAAAAAATTGGAAAGAAAAGGCCTTACTGATTTTGGTAAAAAAGTAGTGAATCGCTTAAATGAAGCAGGCGTCATGGTAGATCTTTCCCACGTAGGCGAACAAACCTTTTATGATGCATTGGCCACTACTACTAAGCCCGTCATATTAACACATAGCTCGGTATGGTCCTTGTGTCCCGTATTTAGAAATGTAAAAGATGAGCAAATCAAGGCACTTGCAAAAAATGGAGGTGTGATTTGTATTAATTTTTACCCTGCATTTATCAGTAAGAAATTTGTGGAAGCTAAAAAATACTGGGAGGGGCCGGGGAAGGACTCCTTATTAAAAGTAAAGGATTCGCAAACTGCGCAAGCAATTATTCAATCGGAGTTGCAAAAAACCATGCCCGATATATCAGCGGTGGCTGATCATATTGATTACATCGTAAAAATGGTCGGTGATGACTATGTGGGAATTGGCGCTGATTATGATGGAATAGGATACGTCCCCCAGGGTTTGGAGGACGTAACTAAATATCCCAATTTGACTGCAGAACTCAAGCGAAGAGGATATTCCAATACGACTATTCGAAAAATCCTCGGCGGAAATGTGCTTCGCGTATTGAAAGCGAATCGCCCTTAACGCAAGAATAACATTTCTCTGTACTTCGGTAGACTCCATTCGTTATCATCTACCAATAATTCCAATTTGTCTACATGGTATCGGATGTCATCAAAAAATGCATCCTTCACCGTTGTTTGATACGCAATGGCTTTTTCGCGTGTATTGCTTAGTTGATTGCAAGCTTTTCTGGCTTCAGTCATCTTTTCTGCCATTTCGCTGACTTTATTAATGTGCTCTGAAATTTTAGTCAGGATCTGTTGTTGTCTCGCAAAACTTGCATCTTTAAGTCCAGCTTCTTTTAAGCCTTTCACGTTATTCGCTAAGGTGTTTTGATAGCGAATCGCTGCAGGTAATACATGACTAGAAGCCAATTCCGCCATCACGCGGCTTTCAATTTGTACCTTTTTGATGTATTTCTCTAACTCGATTTCATGTCGAGCTTCTAACTCTTGATGCGAATAGATATTATTTTCTTCAAAAAGTTTCATTGCTTTTTTAGTCACCATTGCATCCAACGCTAGCGGAGTTGTTTTTACATTGGGTAATCCACGTTTAGCGGCTTCTTTTTCCCATGCTTCGCTATATCCATCTCCTTCAAATAAAACTTTTTCACTCTTCACAATGTACTCGCGGATAACTTGCATCAGTGCGATTTCTTTTTTCTCCCCTTTTTCGATCAACCCATCTACTTCTGCTTTAAAGGCACGAAGTGTGTCAGCCATAATCGTATTCAATACAGTCATTGGGTTCGCGCAATTGGCAGAAGAACCCACGGCACGGAACTCAAACTTGTTTCCAGTGAAGGCAAATGGTGAAGTACGGTTACGATCGGTATTGTCCATTAACAATTCGGGGATGCTCTTGTGAATGTCAATTTTTAACAAGCTTTCATCTGTTTCATCCATTTTAGAAGTAACTCTTTCTTTCACATCATTCAACACCTTACTCAGGTATTGTCCAATGAAAACAGAGATGATAGCAGGCGGAGCTTCATTCGCACCTAAACGGTGGTCATTGGGAGCGGATGCAATGGCTGCTCTGAGTACATCAGAATAATCATGCACGGCTTTGATGGTATTGACAAAGAAGGTCAAGAACATCAAATTCGTTTTAGGAGTTTTACCGGGCGCTAACAAGTTGACACCGGTGTCAGTCGCCATACTCCAGTTGTTATGCTTACCACTACCATTGATGCCTGCAAACGGTTTTTCATGCAACAGTACACGCAAATTATGTCTGCGAGCCACACGGTCCATGACATCCATCAATAGTGAGTTATGATCAACAGCAACGCTCACTTCTTCAAAGATTGGTGCACACTCAAACTGTGCAGGTGCTACTTCGTTGTGACGTGTGCGGAGCGGAATGCCCAATTTGTAGGATTCATTTTCAAAATCACGCATGTAGGCATATACGCGTTCAGGAATTGATCCAAAATAATGATCTTCTAATTGCTGATTTTTTGCAGAGGAAGTGCCAAACACGGTTCTTCCAGTCATCACCAAATCCGGACGTGCATTGTAAAAAGCTTCATCAATCACAAAGTATTCTTGCTCCCAGCCAAGGGTGACATTGACTTTTCCTACATTCTTGTCAAAATAATGGCAGACATCAGTAGCCGCTTTGCTTAATGCTTCTGTTGCTTTTAGTAGCGGTGCTTTGTAATCCAATGATTCACCGGTGTAGGATACAAATATGGTGGGGATGCAAAGTGTTTTTCCATGACCAATTTCGATAATGAAGGGAGGAGAAGAGGGGTCCCAAGCTGTATAACCTCTAGCCTCAAATGTTGCGCGTAAGCCACCACTTGGAAAAGAAGAAGCATCTGGCTCTTGTTGAATCAGTGCAGCGCCATCAAATTCCTCAATGGCAGTTCCGTCACTTTTTAATGTAAAAAATGAATCATGTTTTTCTGCAGTTGTTCCAGTTAATGGTTGAAACCAGTGGGTGAAATGTGTTACTCCTTTGGTTTCTGCCCACGCACGCATTCCGTTTGCAATTTGATTCGCCATATTGCGATCGATCTTCAATCCTGCTTTGATAGAAGCTTTTAAACTTTTATAAGCTTCATCGCTTAAGAACTCCCTAGCAATTTGAACAGTGAACACATTGGAGGCGAAAAAGCTGGTGGTTTTGTGTGTAGAATCCACGGGCGTGTCTTTTTTGTTCGTTAGCTGAGATAGCGCGTTAAATCGGATTGACATATGTCTAAATTTTCTGCAAAGCAACTGTTTTTGATCTTGATTCCAAAAAAAATCACTCTAGATGTTCATAAAATGTGCTTATTGTACAGAAAAAAGTCAAAAAACGAGGCGTTCCTACATAAAAAGTAAATATTATAAAAATAATTAATGTGTAGTCTTCGGGAACAACTTTTTGAGCAACAACAAAGAGAACGGATAACTTTGTCACTCAATTTTTTACCCAGCATGGAAGTGACTGTTTCCACCGCGGAGCAACTCCGTTTAACTGCCGAAGAATTTGAATTAATCTGCCAAAAACTGGGAAGAACTCCCAACTTCAACGAGCTCTGTGCATTCTCTGGGATGTGGAGTGAGCATTGCAGTTACAAAAATTCAATCAAGTGGTTAAAAACATTGCCCCGTGAAGGTGGGCGTATGTTAGTCAAGGCGGGTGAGGAAAATGCGGGCTTGATGGATATTGGAGATAAGCTGGGGGTTGTATTTAAAATTGAATCGCACAATCACCCTTCTGCCATTGAACCTTTTCAAGGAGCCGCTACAGGTGTAGGCGGCATTCACCGCGATATTTTCACGATGGGGGCAAGACCCATCGCAGCGTTAAATTCACTTCGCTTTGGATTATTGCAGGATGAAAAAACGCAACATTTACTTGCCGGGGTTGTGCATGGCATTGGTCATTATGGAAACTGTTTTGGCGTTCCAACTGTTGGGGGTGAAATTTATTTTGATCGCTGTTATCATACCAACCCATTGGTCAATGCAATGAGTGTGGGTATTGTAAAAGCTGGTGAAACTGTATCAGCTACTGCAGCAGGTGTTGGTAATCCCGTGTTGTTTGTTGGAAGTGCAACAGGTAAAGATGGAATTGGTGGAGCTTCTTTTGCCTCTGCCGATATCACAGCGGAAAGTGCCAAAGAATTACCTGCTGTCCAAGTAGGTGATCCTTTTCAAGAAAAGAAATTATTGGAAGCCTGTTTGGAGGTGATTCAAACAGGTGCAGTAGTGGGTATGCAAGACATGGGAGCGGCAGGCATTATTTGCTCTACCGCCGAAATGAGCGCAAAAGGTGAAGTGGGCATGCGAATCGATTTGGATAAAGTACCCACGCGACAGCCCAATATGAAAACGTGGGAATTGCTGCTGAGTGAAAGCCAGGAACGCATGTTATTAGTGGCCGAAAAAGGGAAAGAGGAGCTTGTGAAAAAAGTTTTCGAAAAATGGGATCTTCCCTGCGCTGTCATTGGAGAAGTAACTGGCGACGGAATCTTGAATTTTTATATGCACGGCCAATTAGAGGCCTCTATTCCTGCACATGAATTAGTGTTAGGAGGAGGCGCTCCGCAATATGATCGGGCTTATAAGCGTCCCGCCTATCTTGATAAAATAAGTGCATTCAATTTGAGTGACGTAGCCTCTGCTACTGATTTACGAAAAGCGGCTGAACAAATTGTTACTACACCTACCATTGCTTCTAAAAAGTGGGTGTATCGGCAGTACGATAGCATGGTGGGCACCAATAACACAAATACAAATGCACCTGCAGACGCAGCAGTTGTGGTTGTGAAAGGAACTAAAAAAGGAATTGCTATTACCACCGACTGCAATAGTCGTTATGTGTATGCTGATCCCAACAAAGGCGCACAAATTGCAGTGAGTGAGGCCGCACGTAATATTGTTTGTGCCGGCGGATTACCACTGGGCGTCACAAACTGTTTGAATTTTGGAAACCCTTATGATCCCGAAGTGTACTATCAATTCAAGGAGGCGATCACGGGGATGGGTGAAGCTTGTCGAAAATTTGATACACCTGTAACGGGGGGTAATGTTAGTTTTTATAATCAGAACCCAGATGGTCCAGTTAATCCAACCCCTACTATTGGGATGGTTGGATTATTGGAGAATGTAAATGATAAAATGACGCTTGATTTCAAACAAGCTGGAGATGAAATCTATTTATTGGGTACTATACACAACGATTTAGGTTGCTCTGTTTATTTGCATGAAGTTTTAGGGCATACCCATTCGCCCGCCCCACAGTTTGACTTGGAGAAAGAAATGCAGTTGCACCAATTAGTAACAGTCTTGATTCAGTCTAAACTAATTTCTAGCGCACATGATTGCAGTGAGGGTGGTCTTTTTATAACACTAGTAGAAAAATCATTTCCTCGAGAAATTGGATTTAGTGTAGTTTCTCCGGAAAGGTCCTCAGATGGTAAACCATTACGGCCAGACGCTTGCTGGTTTGGTGAATCACAAGGAAGGGTAGTGGTCACTGTTTCTCCGGCTCAACGCACCGCCTTTCTTCAACATACAGCTTCTGGCAGTATTCCTGTAACCTTGTTGGGTAAAGTAGGCGGAAATTCCATAGAGATGGATGGCCAATCATGGGGTGAAATAAATTCTTGGAAAACCCGCTATGATTCTGCAATTGAGAGCTATCTATTAAAGGGAAATTCTTAATTTTACACGACCTCCCGGACTTCCCCTTTCAAAAGGCTATCAGTTGCCCGAAGGTCACTTAGGGTAGTATAGAAAGGAAAAATTATGTCCATGTCTAAATTCATTTTTGTTACTGGAGGTGTTACATCATCATTAGGGAAAGGAATTGTTGCCGCCTCACTGGCCAAACTATTGCAAGCAAGAGGACTTCGTGTGACGATTCAAAAATTTGATCCCTATATCAACGTGGACCCTGGTACGCTAAATCCCTACGAACATGGAGAATGTTATGTGACCGAAGATGGTGCCGAAACCGATTTAGATTTAGGTCACT
The DNA here is from genome assembly GCA_964343645.1 of uncultured Chitinophaga sp. GTDB lineage: Bacteria > Bacteroidota > Bacteroidia > Chitinophagales > Chitinophagaceae > JJ008. The sequence continues at coordinate 11,931 of CAYFLE010000005.1, forward strand.
ACGAACGGTTTTTAAATATTCATACCTCTCAAGCAAATAATGTAACGACAGGAAGAATTTATCAGACGGTGATCAATAAAGAAAGAGAGGGTGCATATTTGGGAAAAACCGTTCAAGTAGTTCCGCATATCACAGACGAGATCAAACGAAGAATGAAATTATTGGGGGAGACCGGCGCGTATGATATTGTAATCACTGAGATTGGAGGAACCGTGGGGGATATTGAGAGTTTACCCTTTGTGGAAGCACTCCGTCAACTACAGTGGGAGTTGCCAGAAAATGATACAGTGGTAGTTCATCTGACGTTGATCCCTTATTTAAAAGCGGCCAAAGAATTAAAAACCAAACCCACGCAGCATAGTGTGCGTATGCTCAGCCAAGAAGGTGTACATCCAGATATTATTGTTTGCAGAACAGAAAAACCGCTTAGTCCGGAGCTAAAAAGAAAGATTGCGCTTTTCTGTAATGTAAAGACAGAAGCGGTGGTAGAAGCAGCCGACGCTTCTACTATTTATGAAGTGCCTGTGTTGATGATGCGCGAGGGATTAGATACCACCGTACTAAAAAAATTAAATCTAACTGGCACGCAACAACCTGATCTTACTAAATGGAAATTATTTTTAGATAAGCTAAAATATCCAAAGGCAAAAGTGAATGTAGGATTGATTGGAAAGTATATCGAACTACAAGATGCCTACAAGTCAATTCTGGAATCATTTATCCATGCGGGTGCAATAAATGAGTGTCAGGTACAAGTTATCAATATTCATAGTGAGTATATCACCAATGAGAATGTAGCAGAAAAATTAGCAGGACTTGACGCATTATTAGTGGCTCCTGGATTTGGACATCGTGGGATAGAGGGGAAAATTGCAGCGGTCAAATATGCACGTGAAAATAAGCTGCCCTTCTTTGGTATTTGTTTGGGTATGCAAATGGCTGCGATTGAATTTGCTCGCAATGTGTTGGGACTTAAAAATGCCAATTCTACCGAAATGAATCCCAATACGGAACATCCGGTGATTGATTTGATGGATGAGCAAAAGAAAGTGACTAGTAAGGGAGGAACGATGCGCTTAGGCGCTTATCCTTGCGTTATTGATCAGCATTCATTGGCATATCAGATTTATGGTAAGGAAGAAATTTCCGAGCGCCATCGTCATCGCTGGGAGTTTAATAACAACTATTTGAACGATTTTGAAAATGCAGGGATGGCTGCCAGCGGTAAAAATCCTGCCACGGGATTAGTAGAGATAATTGAATTAAAAGATCACCCCTTCTTTATTGGTGTACAATACCATCCTGAGTTAAAAAGCACGGTAGAAGAGCCGCAACCCATCTTTGTACAATTTATCAAAGCAGCTCTTCAGCAAGCTGAATTGGCATTGTCTAAGTCAACTACTTTAACGTCTAATTGAACAACGCATGAATTTTGATCGTAATTCCCTCTTGGGATTTGGTTTACTCGCTATACTCTTTTTTGGTTATTTCTACTATACAAATCAGGAGCAAGCGGCCTATAATAAGGCAAAGGCGCGACAACAATTTGTACAGGATTCTATTGCAAAGGCTAATCGTCCTGCTGTTGATACAGCGGCACTCCAAAAAGATTTGGTAAAAGCAGACAGTGTACGTCGTACGTCCGCTGCTGGTTTTTTTGTAGATGCAGCCCAAGGAGTAGAACAATTAGTAACGTTGGAGAATGAAAAAATAAAAGTTGTTTTCACGAACAAAGGGGCGCAAGTAAAATATGTAGAACTTAAAGAGCATCGCCAACATGGGGATACCTCTCGTATACAATTGGCGGCAGAAAATTTTAATCAATTCACTTATTCATTAAGCACTGGTACAAATCGTACTGCTCCATCCGGGGAATTGTTCTTTGTGCCACAAACTCCCGTAGTCAATGCGGATGGTTCACAAACGCTTTCATTTACGCTTCGATCACTGGATTCTAATTTTTCTGGAGCGGTCACTCATCAATATACGCTCCTTCCTAACGATTATCAAATTGGGTTACGCATTCAGCTTGCAGGTGCAGAACAATTAGTAGCGGATCACAAGCTTTCCTTGGTTTGGCAATACGAAGCATTAAAGCAAGAATCGGATGTCAACTATGAAAAGCAAAATACGCAAGTAGGATTTATCGAGGACGGGAAATTTGACTACTTCACCATTAGAAATCGCAGCACGGTTGACTTTGCTAAGCCGGTTAATTGGGTAGGGGTTCGGCAACGTTTTTTCTTTGGTGCATTGACTGCTAAAAATGGATTTTCTACGGGGCAATTAAACTGGACTTTGCCACCCGATAGTTCTGGCTCTGTGGTTAGAGCCACTGCCATTATGAAGCTGCCTGTCCCCGTGGGTGATCAAGCTTCAATTGATTTAGGATTGTATTATGGTCCGTCCGATTACCATATTCTAAAAAAATATGATAATGGATTTGAAAAGATCGTGAACCTAGGTCAAGGGGTGTACACGTTTGTTCGCCCACTCAACCAATACGTAATTGTTCCCATCTTTGATTTTTTTAAACGTACTGCAGCAGGAAACATCGGATTGGCCATTGCGTTGTTGACGCTCTTTATTCGATTGCTGATTTCGCCTTTAACGTATTCAAGTTATTTGAGTGGGGCAAAAATGAAAGCCTTGCGTCCAGAGATAGCCAAGTTGCGGGAAAAGTTTGGAGAGGATCAACAAGCAATGAGTATGGAGCAAATGAAACTGTTCCGAGAAGCCGGGGTGAATCCATTAGGAGGATGCATCCCCGCTTTATTACAAATTCCAATCTTCTTTGCCTTATTTAGTTTCTTTAATAGTGAGATTGCGCTTCGGGGGGCTACTTTTTTATGGTCTCATGATTTGTCGGCCTACGATGCGCCTATTAAATTCGGGTTTTCAATTCCCTTGTTCGGAGACCATTTGAGTTTGTTCAATTTTCTGGCTACTGCAACTAGTATGATTATTTCTATCTACAGCATGAGTTTGAGCCCAGATCAAAGCAATCCAATGATGAAATATATGCCTTATATATTTCCCGTTTTCATGCTCTTTTTCTTCAATAGTCTTCCATCGGCCTTAACCTGGTATTATACCGTATCCAACCTAATGACGCTAGGATTGCAATTTGTGATTCAGAATTATATAATCGATCATGATAAAATTTTGACCCAAATTCAAGAAAATAGAAAAAAGCCTAAGTCCAAATCAAAATGGCAGGAAAGGCTGGAGCAGATGCAGGAAACGCAAAAAAAACTGAAAGACATGCAAGACAAATCAAAACGTTAATTAAGTTTTGATTTGGTTGTAACTTCAGGATATGAAGCGGTTGTTCTTACTCTTAAGTACAGTAGTTGGATTTTCACAACGAAAAGTCACCGAAGCGACTCTTCGCTATTCAATTTCATTGGCAGGAGATGCTGATAGTAGTTTGCGTGCGTTTTATAAATCTGCACAATACATCTGTTATTTGAAAGGCGTCAATAGCCGAATGGATTTGATTACCAATTTAGGAAAGCAAACCACACTTTTGCAAGGGAAAACAAATACGGCTATTATCTGGAGGGAGTTTGGCTCGCAGCGATATTTAACTACATTGACTACTTCACAATGGGCCGCATTGAATCAACGCTATGAGGATAGCAAGCTTAGCTTGACTGCTGATTCGGTAAAATTGTTAGGGTATCAAAGTCGAAAGGCCTTTATTACACTGCAGGACAGTACACGGAGCGAAGTCTGGTTTACCACGGAATTAATTCCTGTTTATCGGGATTTTCAATTAGTCGCTAAAACACTGCCGGGTTTATTAGTACAGTATGAGGCCGCAATAGGGAATAATCGGGTTATTTATCAATTGGAGGAAATCAATTTCAATCCGGTCCCACAAGCATTATTTGACGTGCCCAAAACAGGCTATCGCTTGTTAAGTTTCGAGGAGAGTAAGTGGTTGGAAAAAAATCAGTGAGTGCGAAGTGCTCCGTTGCCTACGCCAATTTTGATAGAGCTCACTAATACTTGTTTTCGTAATGGAATAGTAAAAGTGAAGTTTCCTTTTTTGGCGGTTACTTCCGTATTTAACTGAATAATTTGGGGAGACTTAGTGTCAAGAACAGAATTGCCTCTAAAGTTATAACCAGACTTTAAGGAGAAATTTCCATTAAAGCCTAGCACCTTGGCTGTGAGAAGTTTTTTGCCTCCAATGGATGATCTTTTTTTGCCAAGACCTAACGATGCATGCACATTTATCGCAAGCGTCACCGCTACGATAACTAGCACCAAGTGTTTCAGCACAGAAATGGTATTTGTCAGTTTTGGAAGCATAACTATAACAAATATAAGATAGAGTTTTAACAATTTAGTTTAATAATGTTTCGCTAAATGCACAAATGGGGATAAAAATGACATGGAACCCCTTGATTTTTAATGTAAATTGAACAAAACCGATTCATATGGCCGAGCACTCAAACAGAGAAGAAAAGGACGAATTGGATGAATTGTTGACTCAATATGAGCAATTGCGTGAAGGAGGGGGTGCCTCATTTTTAGAGGAGGATGCCTTTGAGCGGATTATAGAACACTTTCAGCAAAGTGAAATGCCGGATAAAGCATTAGAGGCGGCACTTTTAGCTGTAGAACGTTATCCTTATTCATCCTCATTGCTCATTCGAAAAGCCGACGTATTAGTTTTACATCGAAGGTACAAAGAGGCACTTCGTGTGTTGGATCAAGCTGAAATATTAGTTAGCCGCGATCTCAATATTTAAATTTTAATAGTTTTTGTATAGTCGTTAATCCACCCATGGCAGCATCTGGTTGA
>CAYFLE010000005.1:16756-20404 GCA_964343645.1 uncultured Chitinophaga sp.
TGTTGGAGCGGTCCATGAGCAAATTTGAAGGAGAAGAAAAGGTGGAATTATTATTTGAGTTAGCCGATGTATATGATGACTATGAAGATTTTGACAAAGTATTTGATTGCTTAAAAGAAGTACTCAAAGAAGATCCTTTAAATGAGGAAGCGCTCTATAAAATTTGTTTTTGGACCGACTTCACGGGAAGAAATGAAGAAGGGATAAAACTGTATCAAGAAATTTTAGAGGAGCATCCTTTTAGTGAATTGGCCTGGTTCAACTTGGGGGCCGCCTATCAAGGACTACGGCTCTATGAAAAATCCATTGATGCCTATAAGTATGCGGTAGCGATTGAAGAAAAATTTGATTACGCTTATCGAAATATGGGCGATGCCTATATTCGATTGCAGCGATACCGTGATGCCATCGAAGTACTTGAACGTGTGCACGAACTAGCAAAACCCGAGGATGTTATTTATGAAGCCATTGGGTATTGCTATGAAAAACTGAAGCAGCCAGCATTGGCGAGACTTCAATATCGTAAAGCTTCTCATTTACGAAAGGACGATAGTCGGTTGTTTTATAAAATAGCGTGCACTTATTTTTCAGAAGGCCAATGGAACGCAGCGTACAAGCAATTAGAAGTGGCGCTTCGAATTATTCGAGGTGAATTTGACTATCAGATACTAGCTGGTCAATGTTGTGAGCAAATGGACAAACTACAAGAGGCTGTTGAACACTTCATACTGGCTGTACAGCTAAAGCCTAAAAAAATAGCTGGTTGGGATGCGCTCATTAAATGTTTGTTTGAAGCAGCGCTTTGGGAGGATGCGTTGATACAAGTAGAGCGCGCCTTGCATTCCACAAAAGGTAAGGTTCTATTTCTTTACTATCGGGCTGCAGTTTTGTTCGGGGCCGATCGTACGCAAGAGGCAGTCAAACAATTGGAAGAAGCCTTAGTAAAAGATCCGCGTCAAGTCAAAAAATTTATTTCACTTAATCCTTCACTCATGCAACAACCACAAGTGGCGGATTTGTTAGCTCGTTATAAGCGAAAGAAGGAGCAGTAATATTGTCGCAGATTACAGTAAATTTGCTGCACTATTAGTAAATCCAATGGTATGAATTACGTTTTAAGCCAAATGCCTGATCGTTTTGCGAAACCTCGCCAATCCGGCTTGACCATGGTGATGGATAAAGGTCTCAGTACAGAGGAAGCACGCAATTTTATTAGCGTTTCCTATCCACATGTGGACATTGTAAAACTTGGCTTTGGTACTTCATTTGTGTCTCCCAATTTGCGTGAGAAAATTGAATTATATCAATCCCACCAGATCCCTGTTTATTTTGGAGGCACGTTATTTGAAGCATTTTTGATTCGTAATCAATTTGAAGATTATATCAATGTTTGTAAGGAATATGGAATCAAATATATGGAGGTTAGCGATGGATCTATCACCATTCCGCATGCAGAAAAATGTGGGTATATCGAAAAATTGACCAAACACGGAACTGTTTTAAGTGAAGTAGGAAGTAAAGACGCTGCTCATATTATCCCCCCCTATAAATGGATTGAATTGATGCGTGCAGAATTAGATGCCGGTTCCAGCTATGTGATTGCAGAAGCAAGAGAAGCGGGTAATGTGGGGATCTATCGAGGAAGTGGAGAAGTTAGAGAAGGGCTCGTGCAAGAAATTCTCACCCAAATCCCTGGTGAACGAATTATCTGGGAAGCTCCTCAAAAAGCACAGCAATTATATTTTATTGAATTGTTAGGTTGCAATGCCAACTTAGGAAACATTGCTCCAACCGAAGTGATTCCATTGGAAGCCATGCGGATTGGATTAAGAGGAGATACCTTTCATTTTTATTTAGATAAAAGCGATAAATCCTAATGCGTTTATTTGGTCTCATCGGCCTGCCCCTTACGCATTCTTTTTCTGCCCATTATTTCAGTGAAAAATTTTTGAAGGAGGGAATGTCGGATTGTCGGTATGAACTCTTTCCACTTTCTTCTATCAAAGAGTTGCCTGCCTTATTGCAACAATATCCCAACTTGGAGGGGTTAAATGTCACCAGCCCTTATAAGGAACAAGTGATGAAGTATTTATCGAGCCACTCCATTCCATCCGCCTTATCTGCTTGCAATTGTATTCGTATTCAACATGGACAATCCCATGGATATAACACTGATTGGATTGGGTTTGAAAAATCCTTATTACCCTTGCTACAGCCAAAGCAACAAGCGGCGTTGGTCCTCGGAAAAGGCGGAGCCGCACAGGCAGTGTTGTATGTACTTAAAAAAAATGGCATACCCTACACAGTAGTGAGTCGTCAATTGCAAGCAGGTGTAGACCGAACGTATGAGCAAGTAACAGCCACTGATCTTCAAGCGCATACTATCGTAATCAATACCACTCCATTGGGAACCTATCCTAACACAGCCTTAATGCCAACGCTTCCATACGAGGCAGTAGGAGCAGGGCATTTGTTTTATGACTTAGTGTATAATCCTGCTGAATCTGCTTTTTTAAAACAAGGGGCTCTTCGAGGGGCCCGCATTAAAAACGGATTAGAGATGTTACAACTGCAAGCAGAAGAAAGTTGGACAATCTGGAATCAATAACTCAGCTTTTCCTTTACAATACTAGGCAGTTGATCCATTTTTTTGTTTTGGTAGTCATAACAAACCATACTGGTTAATGCTGCAGCTACTAATTCTCTTTTTGAATCCAGTTCACGTTCCATTTTATAGATTAATTCAAATCCTTTACTAGAAAAATTGATAGCCGCCACAGAAATCCAGAGCGCATCTCCGAAAAAAAGTTCTTTTCGGATTTCAATGGTTGCACGGGTTAGCAGCAGGGATGTGCCTCCCAGTTCAAGTTCGGTAAAACCATGGTGCATCAAAAACTGAATTCGCGCTTCATGCGCAAACAACAAAATTCGATCGTTCCCTACATGGCCTCCATAGTTGATGTCGTTAATTCGAATGGGTAATGGACATTCAAAATGAAACGAGTTTGGAAATTGGGATTTTATAGAACTCATGATCATTCTTTTTTTAAGTAGGCTACTAATTTTTCAACCGCCTTTTTTCGATGACTAAATTGATTTTTTTCGGTGGCACTCATCGATGCGAATGTGCAGTCAGCTCCATCTGGAATAAAAACGGGGTCATATCCAAATCCATTTTCACCCCTTGGTTCTATGGCAATTTTCCCTGTACAAATTCCTTCAAACTGTTGTTCATTTCCATTTTCAACAAGAGAAATAACAGTCCTAAATCGTGCCGCTCTATTTTTACTACCGTGTAACGCTTTTAATAACTTTTCTATGTTGGCAGCCGTATTGGAAGGCTCTCCTGCATAACGGGCACTTTTTACACCTGGTTCGCCCTGTAGTGATTCAACTTCTAATCCAGTATCCTCACTAAAACAATTGATCCCCTTTAATTGGTATATGGTCATTGATTTTTCTCTGGCGTTCTCCTCCAATGTTGCGTGTGGTTCTGGAATATCTACATGAATCCCGGCTTCCGCAAGCGAATAAATTTTAAAGGTGTCTCCTAAAATGAGATTGACCTCTTGCGATTTGTGCACATTATTAGTGGCAAATACTAGTGTGTGGAGCGGTTCAGACATTGAAATGTTTTCGTAGGGATTG
>CAYFLE010000006.1:0-13676 GCA_964343645.1 uncultured Chitinophaga sp.
CTATTGAACGCAATAAAGTCTATCCCGTTATCTAATCCTAGCCACAAATTCTGGTCATTGTCGCAAAATAGACTGAGTACATTATTATGCTGAAGCCCTTCTTTTTTTGAAAATCGTTGAATGATATTTCCATTCTTGTCTATGATATAAACACCATTATTATTGGTGGCAAGTGCAATTCTATTAGATGTAATTGCAGTGGCTGCATAGATTCGGTCATTGATAAATAATCCTTGATTGGGTGATTGAATTTTTTTTATTTGTTGACCAATCATTTCGTAGAGCCCATTTTTTAATGTACTAATTAGGGCGCTGTCTTTGCCAGTGGCAATAATGGATGTGATAGGGTCATTTTTTGAAATTACACTTGCGGTGGGGAGAAGCTCCCATTTTTTATTTTGGAAGACCCAAATCCCAGTTTCATAATCTTGCGCATAGGCTTTGCCATTCGCAATTCCCATAAACCCCCATTCACTGGATGGTCGGAATACCCGGATTTGATTTTTTGTGTAGTAGAAGATTTTATTACTACATCTAAATAGCACGTCATCCGCTAGTACAACAATATCCCATACGTCACTAAAGTTTCTGTCTTGGAAAGGGATTTTATCAATTAATGAAGTATAAACTAGTGAACCGCTTTGATTGGTTCTGAAATACCCCATTTCCCCTTGGCCCCCTACATATATGATGCTATCCCCTACAATTTCTAAAGACCTAACAATGGTTTTATTGGGTAAGGGGTGAAGCTGCCAATTTCGCCCATCAAAGCTTAACATCCCCTCGTTATTGGCTACGTACAGAAGCCTTTTTTGATCCTGCTTGAAATCCCAGTTTTGGAGACCAGCGTGGTAGGCTGCTTTCTTAAAGTTGATGATATCAGGTAAACCAATTGTATTTTGAGATGAACCCGTTAAACACAAAAGTGTAACGATTGAAAATAAAAGGTATCTCATAGTTAAACAGTATGGTTAAATGTATAATATTAATTTGATGTAGTATTGAGAAAGTTTAAATTAATTGAAAATCAGCAATTTATATTATTTGATGTAGTAATGATGAGGTAATTTTTTTGAAGTAGAGCAAACATATTGTTTCCTTTGTTTGTCTACATCACGGAATAAACCAATGCTTGTCGTATGAATCCAAAACTCTATTCGTGGGCTTTTGCGGTAATCCTAATTTTAGTGGCTTTACCCTCCTTCGCCCAAAAAAATCCCCTTTCTGGCCGTGTACTAAATAAGCAAACCGGCGAGGTTTTGTCGGGAGCTACAGTAACTGTGAAAGGTACCAATGTTTCAGCGGTATCGGATGCTAAAGGACGTTTTAGCATTAATGCACAGCCTGGGTCAGTTTTAACTATTACGTATGCGGGTATGACACCGCAGGAGCTAACCTTTACGGGTCAGTCATCCGAATTGGTCGTTAAACTAGATGAGTCTGCCGAAACAACACTATCTAATGTGGTAGTAGTGGGTTATGGTACCCAACGAATCACTAAAGTGTCGGGTGCGATTGCCACTGTTAAGGGCTCAGACATTGAAAAATTAAGACCCGTTCGTACGGAAGAAGCCCTTCAAGGTAGAGCTTCAGGTGTTAACGTTATTCAGCCTGGAACACCAGGTGCTAAACCAACTGTGCTAGTAAGAGGTATTCCTTCTTTTTCTGGAACAGATCCAGTGGTTATTATTGACGGTGTTCCTCAAACACTGACTGATTTGAATTCTATCGCGCCTACTGATATTGAATCGATCAACGTTTTAAAAGATGCGGCTACTTCTGCTATCTATGGAGTGAGAGGTGGAAATGGTGTAATAGTAGTAACAACCCGCTCTGGAAGAAAGTCTACTAAAACAGACATTAGTGTGAATGCGAGTTATGGATTGCAAGAAGTGATAAATACTGTAGGTGTTTTGAATGGCACAGAATATGCGGCTATGATTAATGAGGGTAGTACTGTTTCAGGTGGCCCAGTGATTTTCCCTGATTTATCTGTAGTTGGCGTAGGTACCAACTGGCAAAATGAAGTGTTCAAGCGTACGCCCATGCAGTCTCATACTATTTCAGCTAGAGGTGGTGCCGACAGAATGGGGTATTTCTTATCTGCAGGATATATGAATCAAGGTGGTATAGTAGGGGGAATTGATAAGTCAAAATTTAGCAGAGGAAACTTTACGGCAAATTTGAGCTTTGACCTTACTTCAAAATTGAAATTCATTCTTAATACCACTGGTGTTATTCTAGATGGCCGTGGTATTCAAGAAAACTCTTTTAATAGTATTCTAGGTAGTGCCTTGAATTTTGATCCAACAGTTGCTGTTTCCAATACAGTAGCAGGCACACCTGGCAAATACGGATTCAGCAACTTATTATTATCAGAAGTGTTCAACCCATTGACAAAATTGGAAAACACGTACAATAAGAACACGGGATCCAAACTGTATGGGAAATTTGAAATGCAATATTCATTATCAAAGAATTTGCATGTGACTTCTCGATTTGGTTATACCAAATACGATGGCAATGCGAAAAACTTTACCCCGCTTGCATTTTATGGACCTAACAATATTGACAACTCCATGAATGCAGATGGTTCTACAGTGGCAGGTCGTCATAATAGTGTATCACACGAAAAAGTGAGCAACTTTAATTATACGTGGGAATCTTTTGCGAACTACAACTTTGAAGTTGGCGGAAAAAATCGATTTGAAACAGTAGCGGGTTTTGCCGTAGCAAAGGTTTCTGGGAATGCAGCAGGCGCTACTCGCCAAGATGTACCATTTAACTCTTGGGAATTTGCTGATTTTACAGCAGCCACTGGAAACAATTCAGCGGCTAATACCAATGCCATGAGCGGGTATTATTATCAGTACTTCCGTCGCAACCTTTCCACCTTTGGACGGGTGAATTATGATTATGACAATCGTTACTTGTTATCTGGAACAATCAGAAGAGATGGATCTTATGCATTTGGTGTTCAAAATAAGTTCGCCAACTTCATTTCAGGTTCTGCTGGTTGGGTAGTGAGTAATGAAAAGTTCTTTAATTCAAAGTATATTAATTATCTGAAGCTAAGAGCCAGTTACGGGACAACAGGAAATGAAAATGTAGATCCTCAATTTGTCGGTATTGTCAATGGAGGTCCTAGTTATGGTCCTACAGCAAATAGTAATGGATATAATTTCAATAATGTTTTCTACGCGGGTAGTACTGTAGGTTCTGCCGCAAATGATGCATTACGTTGGGAAAAGCAATTGCAGATGAATGCAGGTTTGGATATTAGTTTACTCAAAAATGCTATCAACATCTCTGCTGATTATTTCCAAAAAGAAGTGGATGGATTATTGTTTACCCCTTCTGCTTCTCTTTACTTAGGAACAGTACCTATCCCCACTTCAAACATCGGTGCTACACGTAGTACTGGTATTGATGTGACGGTAACCTACAATCAAACAATCGCAAAAAAGGTAAAACTGAATAATGCATTCACTTTTACCACTGCAAAAAATGAAGTAACTGCTACCAATAGTGATGGTTCTGCTAAAATTATGGGAGGTTACTACTTTAACGGGCAGTCTCAAAGTGTGACTGTGTTTGAAAAAGGGTTTACGCCTGGATACTTCTACGGATATAAAACCAATGGATTATTCCAAAACGCTGCTGATATTGCTGCTTCTGCCACACAAGCCGGTGCGGTACCCGGTGATATCCGTTTTGTAGATATGAATAAGGATGGTGTGATTAATGCAAAGGATATGACCAAGATTGGCGATCCATTTCCTGATTTCACGCTAGGTTGGAATTTTTCAATGGAGTGGGGCGGATTTGATTTCACAGCCTTTACCTATGCTTCTGTAGGAAATGATGTATACCGTGCGTATGAGCGTAACGCCAACTACACGAACAAGGACAGAAGTGTTTTAGCAAGATGGATTGGTCAAGGATCAACCAACGATGCACGTTATCCTCGCTATTCTTTTGTCGATGCGAATAGCAATATTCGTGTATCAGATCGCTATGTAGAGGATGGTTCTTTTATTAAGATTAAGAATCTTCAATTAGGCTATACGTTCAAAAATCGTATGCAAAATTCTTGGTTCTCTTCTTTCCGAATTTATGCGCAGGCTCGAAATGCATTTGTATTTACTAAGTATACAGGTTTCGACCCTGAAATTTCTGGAGGAATATTGGATACGGGTGTAGACAGAGGTTCTTATCCTCAGCCACGCACTTACACTATTGGACTTGACATCAAATTATAATCAACCCAAATGATTGCAATTATGAAAACAAACTCTTTTAAACTGCTCGGCGTTGGAATGCTCGCGCTGTTTATGTTCTCTTCCTGTAAAAAATGGGTGGATTATAATCCCCGGGAAGATTTCCGTATCACTGAGTTAGATTATCTCCGCTCAGAGTCAGATTATCGCACCATGGCCATTAGCGTATATACGCCGTTGCAATGGCTAAATCAAGCGGTGCCTGTGGGTGACATTGCGTCTGATAATGCAGTGAGTGGTGGTGAAAATGCATCCGATGTATTGTCGCTACAGCAGATTGATGACATGACGCATACACCTAATAACAGTACGCTTACTGAATTATGGCAAGGCGCTTATGAAGGAATTAATCGTGCCAATTATTTACACCAGTACAAAGAAAAAAATCTGGCTGGTGAAACAGTCACTTTTGCGGGTAAAGATGCCCTTTATGGAGAAATTTATTTCCTTCGTGCGTACTACTACTTTCACTTAGTTAAGTTTTTCGGCGATGTTCCTTTATTTACTGAAAAGAGATTGGGATTAAGTGAGTCAGCTTCATTAACGCGTAGCCCTAAAGCGGATGTTTACGCACAAATTGAAAGAGACCTCAATGCTGCTATCACAGCGCTTCCTGCCATTCAGGTACAGCGTGGTCGTATTACTAAATACGCTGCGCAAGCATTGTTAGGAAAAGTCTTATTATATCAGCGTAAATATGAGGCAGCTGCTACAGTATTAGAAAGTATCATCACTGCTAACGCGTTTAGTTTAGTGACTGATTTTGGATCTATGTTCCTAGAGTCTGGCGAAAACGGGCCGGAGTCAATTTTTGAAATTCAATACACCAATACTTCCCCTTATTATAATTGGGGTGGTGTAACACGTGGTCAGGGTAACTATGCCGTACAGCAATGTGGAATCAGAGGATTAAATGGTTCTGCCGATATGCCTTATGCAGCAGGATGGAGCACTAATCTACCTACACAAAATTTGGCTAATGCCTACACAGCGGGTGATCAGCGTAAAGCAGTAACAGTACTTGATATTGAAGCATACAAAACAGCTAACCCTTCTTTTGGCATTACTTATCAAGTAGCGCCTTACAAGAATACAGGATTGTATAACCAAAAATATCTTCCTCGTAAAGGTCAAACCTCTGGTCAGGTTGAATTGAACTATTTGAATAATCAGCGTATCATCAGATATGCCGATGTATTATTAATGGCAGCAGAAGCTTTTAACCGTTCTGCAACCGCCAACGATACAAAAGCACAGAACTATTTGAATTTAGTGAGACAGCGTGCATTTAGAGATAATCTGCACAACATCACTTCAACAGGTGCTACTTTATACCAGGCAATATTGGATGAGCGTCGTTTAGAATTAGCCATGGAGGGCGAGCGCTTTTTTGATTTGGTAAGAACAAGTCAAGCGGCTGCAAAAATTACGGGATTCACTGCCAACAAGCATGAGGTTTTCCCAATTCCGCAGCAGGAAGTCACTATTTCCAATCTAACTCAAAACACTGGCTATTAATAGCTGCAAAAAAAGATAACTATGAAACAAATTAATTATCTGATCGCCGGTTTATTTGGAGTACTACTCTTAGCTGGCTGTACAAAAGTAGAGTTCACTGACACTTCTTTTGTAGATCGTGGTGAAGCGCCTTCTAATCTTTCTGCGATGTTTGACATCACGCAGGATAATACAGGATTGGTGACAATCACGCCAAACAGTGTAGGTGCCGTGAAGTACGATGTTTATTATGGAGATGGGGGTACCACACCGGTAAAAGTTGACGCAGGAAAAAATACGACTCACATCTATCGGGAAGGTGTATTCCCTGTAAAATTGATTGGTTATTCTGTTAGTGGTAAAAAAACAGAAGCTACTCAACAGTTAACAGTTACATTCCGTGCACCAGAAAATTTAGATGTAACGGTTACAATTGACCCTGCTAACAATTATAAAGTCAATGTGAGTGCAACAGCTTTGTATGAAACTAACTTTAAAGTTTACTTTGGTGAAAGTCCAACCGAAGTTCCTGTTACATTCTTGGAAGGTCAAACAGTAAGTTATGTGTATCGTGCTACTGGCACCTATCAAGTAAAAGTAATTGCTTACAGTGGCGGAGCTGCTACTACACAACGTATCGTTCCTGTAACAATTGTTGACCCTATTTTACTTCCTTTAACTTTTGAGTCTCCCACTATCAATTATAACTGGACTAATTTTGATGGAGGTGCTGTCACAGTCATTGCCAATCCGCAATCAAATGGAATCAATACGAGTTCCAAGGTTGCTAAAATGGTTAAGAATGCAGGTCAAACCTGGGGTGGTAGCTTTTTGACACTCTCTAGTAACATTGATTTTTCTGCTAACAAGGTTTTCCGCATGAAAGTGTACTCACCACGCGTGGGCGCTAAAGTTTTATTAAAAGTAGAAAACTCTGCTAACCCAGCGCAAAACTATGAGAAAGAGGTGTTAACTACTCGTGCAAATGCTTGGGAAGATTTAGCTTTTGATTATCGTGGTATTAATACAGGTAATAGTTATAACCGAGTGGTGCTGATTTTTGATAATGGTACCATGGGTGACGGTTCTGCCAACTTCACTTGGTTATTTGACGATATCCGTTTAGTACCAAATATGCCATTAGATTTACCGCTTGACTTTGAATCATCACCTTCTACCTATCCCTGGTTTGATTTTGATGGGGGTAATGCTACCACCGTGGCTAATCCAGTTTCTGGTGGTATTAATACAAGTGCTTCGGTTGGTAAAATGGTTAAGAATGCGGGTCAGGTATGGGGCGGAAGCTTCTTGACCTTAAGTTCTCCTATGAATTTTGCAGCTAATAAGGTTTTCCGCATGAAAGTATATTCTCCTCGTGCGGGCGCTAAAGTGTTATTAAAGGTGGAGAATTCAGCCAACTCTTCACAGAATTATGAAAAAGAAGTGGCTACTACTATTGCTAATGCATGGGAAGACTTAGTATTTGATTATTCTGGAATCAACACCGCTAACTCCTATGATCGCATCGTGTTGATTTTTGAATTAGGTACGATGGGTGATGGCTCTGCTAATTATACCTTCTATTTCGACGACATTCGTTTAACCAATACTTTCCCTGTACAACTTCCTTTAAATTTTGAATACCCCATCACCTATGGATGGTTTGATTTTGATGGCGGTAATGCAACTGTAGTAAACAATCCTGTTTCTGCGGGCATCAATACTAGTGCGAAAGTGGTGAAAATGGTGAAAAATGCAGGTCAGGTTTGGGGAGGTAGTTTCTTGACGTTGGATGGGCCTATCAATTTTGCGATCTCTCGTACTTTACGAATGAAAGTCTATTCTCCACGTGCAGGTGCAAAAGTGCTCTTGAAAGTGGAAAATTCTGCCAATTCTAGTCAAAGCTTTGAACGAGAGCTTGTCATTCCAAACGGTAATGCTTGGCAGGATTTGAGTTTTGATTTCTCAGCCATTAACACAGCTAATCCATATGATCGAGTGGTTATCATTTTCGATTTAGGAGTTATGGGCGATGGTTCTGCTAACTATACTTTCTATTTTGATGATATCCGTTTGTATTAATAACTAATAAAATAGCCTGCCATGTTTAATATGAATAAATTAGTTGTAGCTGTTCTTTCGCTGACATTCTTATTGACAGCGTGTAAAAAACAGGAGTATACTTTTGGTGACTTAATCAATCCATCTGGGCTTACGCTTACAACAACTGTAATTGGAGTAGATGCTGCTAATCCTAATGGAAATGGTTCTGGTCAAGTAACTATTGCCGCCGCATCCACAGGTGCTTTAACGTACCAAATAGATTTTGGAGATGGCGTTAAGCAAGTGGTTCCTTCTGGTACGTTGACCTACAAGTACAACACACCGGGCGTGAATAATTTCACCGTTACGGTTAATGCTGTCGGTACGGGTGGGTCACTATCTACCATTAGCAAGAGAATTACTGTTTATGTTGCTTTCCAAATACCTGCCAATATTGTTACAGCTCTCACAGGAACAGGTTCAAAAATTTGGGTAACAGATAAAGATGCGCCTGGACATTTTGGAGTAGGCCCTAATACTGAGTTTTCGCCCATTTGGTATGCGGCAGCTCCCAATACACGTGAAGCATGTGCCTACGATGATGAAATCACTTTTTCTAAAGATGCAGCGGGCCGTATTTTCATGAGTGTAGATAATAAAGGAGCCTCATTTTCCATTGGTGCCGCCACTGCTTTTTATGGATTTAGTGGAGGGGATGGTTGCTATCCAATGTCAACAGGTGGTAATAAACAGTTGACATTTATGAATGCTACTTCAGGTTCTACTGCGGCTGTGTCTACTCAAATTCAATTTAGAGTACCTGGCAACGGAATTATCAATTTTGGAACAGGGGGTGTGATGTATGAGATATTATCAATTACACCTACTGCTATTCATCTTCGTAATATTGGATCAGACAATAACTCCTGGTACCAGAAGTTGAAACCAAAGCCTTAATGTTATTAAATAGAATTTTGATTGCAGGAGCCGCCTTTTTATTGATGGCGGCTTCTTGCAATAAAGGACAAACGCCGGCGCCTGCTGGACCTCCAACTAATCTTACGCTTACTGCTACTGTAGCAACAGATAATAGTGGAAATGTAACCTTTCATGCCACTGCTACAAATGCTGTTTCGTTTGATTTTGATTTAGGCAATGGTGTTTTCCGAACTACTGCGGATGGTAATTTGGTATATCGTTATGCAGCCACTGGTTCTTATGATGTAAATGTAGTGGCTAAAAGTGCGGGTGGTCAAACCGCTTCTATTCGAAAAACTATTTCAGTAACGGTTGCTCGCTCACTAGTTTGGTTTGATGAATTTGATTCACCTGGCGCACCGGATCCTGCAAAATGGGGCTATGATATTGGGGCAGGTGGTTGGGGTAATGCCGAATTGCAGTACTATACTAATCGAATTGACAATGCAGAAGTATCCAATGGTACCTTGAAAATTACAGCAAAGCGGGAGAGTTTTTCGGGAAGTCCTTTTACTTCTGCAAGACTCCTCAGTAGAAATAAATTTTCCTTTCAATACGGACGTGTCGATGTAAGAGCGAAACTTCCTGTTGGAGTGGGAACTTGGCCTGCTGCTTGGATGCTCGGAAGCAATTTTGGAACGGTAGGTTGGCCTGCTTGTGGTGAAATTGATATCATGGAGCATAAAGGCAGTGATCCTAATAAAATTTATGGAACGGTTCATTACCCGGGTAATTCTGGCGGAGGAGCTATTGGAGGAACTACGATAAGTACAAATGTTTCTTCCACCTTCCATATATATAGTGTAGAATGGACCGATCAGTCTATTAAGTTTATGATTGATGAGATAGTATTTTTCACGTTTGCAAATAATAGCAATTTGCCCTTCAATCAACCTTTCTTTCTATTGTTAAATGTGGCCATGGGTGGCACGTTTGGCGGCGCTGTAGATCCTTTATTTAGTAGTGCCGCTATGGAAGTGGATTATGTGAGAGTTTATAACTAAAATTTTATGATTCGATTTTTATATACGTCAAGTTTATGGTTGTGTTTGTTGAGCTGTCCTTTTTTTGCGCCAGCTCAATCTACATTCAAAAAGTTGGTATGGGCGGATGAGTTTTCTTACAAAGGTCTTCCTGATTCTACCAAATGGAGTTATGATAAAGGAAGAGGTTGTCCGCAAAATTGTGGTTGGGGTAATCAAGAATCGCAATTTTATACCTGGGATCGTAAAGAAAATGCGCGAGTGGAAAATGGGATGCTTATTATTGAAGCCCGAAAAGAAAATTGGCAAGATGCATTGTATACGTCTACTCGTTTAGTGAGTAAAAACAAAGGGGATTGGAAATATGGTCGAATAGAAATTAAAGCACAATTGCCAAAGGGTAGAGGTATGTGGCCGGCTATTTGGATGTTGCCAACGGACAATGTATACGGAGGGTGGCCTAAGAGTGGCGAAATAGATATTATGGAGAATGTAGGGTATTATCCTGATTCGGTTTTTGGAACTGTTCATACGGAGGCTTACAACGGAATGCGCGGTACACAAAAAGTAAAAGGGATTGCGCTGAAAGATTTGTCTTCGGCATTTCACACTTACGCGATTGAGTGGACTGAAAAGTCTATTTCGTTTTATGTTGATCAGCAACGTATCAATTATTTTGAAAATGAAAACAAAGGTTTCGCAACCTGGCCATATGATCAACGCTTTCATTTATTATTAAATATCGCAGTTGGTGGTACTTGGGGTGGTAAGTATGGCATTGATGATACCATTTTCCCTCAGCAAATGCGAATTGATTATGTGCGCGTTTACCAATAAATTTCTGTTCATGCGAGTTTCTTCTTTTTTAATTGGGATATTACTGCTTTCATCTTTTGCGGCAATTGCGCAACAGGCTTCTATAGAAACAAAAGTTGACTCTGTGTTGCGATTGATGACATTGGAAGAAAAAGTTGGACAGCTGCATCAAATCAGTAGTGACTTTGCGGCTACGGGTCCTATTACAAAAGAAGGGGATAAGCAGGATCGAATTAGACAAGGAAAAATTGGTTCCTACTTAAATGTTACGGGTGCTGCACGTACGCGTTCATTACAGGAAATTGCCATGCAATCAAGATTGAAAATTCCTTTATTGTTTGCGCAAGATGTGATCCACGGATATCGAACTATTTTCCCAATCCCCTTAGCTGAAGCAGCGAGTTGGGACATCAAAGCCATTGAACAATCAGCGCGTATCGCCGCTACGGAAGCAGCTGCTTCTGGGATTCATTGGACATTTGCGCCCATGGTTGATATAGCGCGCGATCCTCGTTGGGGTCGTGTCATGGAAGGGGCCGGAGAAGATCCTTATTTGGGAAGTCGGATTGCCGTGGCGCGCGTAAATGGATTTCAAGGAAATGGAGTGGGAAGTATAGATGCAGTAATGGCTTGCGCCAAACATTTTGCTGCCTATGGTGCTGCGGAAGGCGGGCGTGATTACAATACAACTGACATGAGTTTGAGAAAACTGCATGACGTCTATTTACCTCCTTTCAAAGCTGCTGCAAGTGTAGGGGTCGCTTCTTTTATGAATTCTTTTAATGATCTAAATGGAATTCCAGCCACCGCACATACCTACTTACAACGTACACTTTTAAAAGGTGAGTGGAAATTCAATGGTCTAGTAGTTAGTGACTGGGGCAGTATTGGCGAAATGGTTAATCATGGCTATGCTACTGATTTAAAAGACGCAGCTTCTAAAGCCATCACTGCAGGAAGTGATATTGATATGGAGAGCCGAGCCTATAGTGAGCATTTAAGTGCGCTTGTAAAAGAAAAAAAAGTTGATTTAACTGTCATTGACGAAGCAGTGAAAAGAGTGCTTCGTAAAAAATTTGAATTGGGATTATTTGATGATCCCTATCGTTTTTCTAATGAAGCACGGGAAAAACAGGTTTGGAATAACCCAGTCCATCATCAAATAGCAAGGGATATTGCTAAAAAGAGTATTGTACTTTTAAAGAATGAAGCAGTTCTTCCATTAAAGAAGCCGCTGTTACCGCTAGCAAAAAGTTCTTCTCAAAAAATTGCCTTGGTTGGCCCGTTAGTAAAAGCTATCGGCGATAACAATGGTTTTTGGAGTTATAACTGGCCCGATGATTCTACGCGTGTGATCTCTTTATGGAAAGGGATGGCCAATAAGTTAGGAACTGACAAGTCTCTTTTATATGCAAAAGGTTGCGAGATAACTGGAACTGATACGACTGGTTTCAAATTAGCTAAACAAGTGGCTTTGCAATCAGATATCATCATTCTAAGTGTGGGTGAATCAGCGGTGATGTCAGGTGAAGCAAAAAGTAGAAGTCAGTTGAACTTACCCGGTGTGCAAGAGCAATTAGTCAAAGCAATGGTTGCGACAGGTAAACCCGTCATTGTATTGATTAGTGCAGGTCGTCCACTTATTTTTAATTGGGTGGCGGATCATGTTCCTTCTATTGTATACACCTGGTGGTTAGGTACGGAAGCAGGCAATGCGATTGCTGATGTGTTATTCGGTGATTATAATCCTTCCGGTAAATTGCCTATGACTTTTCCTCGTCAAGAGGGTCAGATCCCCATTTACTATAATTATTACAGCACGGGTCGTCCTTTTAAAAATGATACAGACTTTACCTATGTAACGGCTTATACCGATTTACCAAACAGTCCTCGTTTCCCTTTTGGATACGGCCTGAGTTATACCCAATTTGAATATGGCCCCATTCAATTAAGTGACACTGTTATAAAAGCAGGCGGGTCTATTCAAGCGACCATTCAGGTGCGCAATACAGGAAATTATGCCGGGGAAGAAGTGGTGCAACTTTATCTACAAGATGTGGCGGCTTCTTTGGTGCAACCAGTTCGACAGTTGAAGGGCTTTGAAAAAATCAATTTGAAACCTGGACAGTCAACCAGTGTGACTTTCACAATTACGGAAAAGGAATTGTCTTATTATAATGAGCAGGGAAAGCCGGTAACAGAGTCAGGTTTATTCAACTTGTTTATTGGCGGGAACTCGCAGGCCAGTCAAAAGGTGTCTTTTACTCTTCTTTAATTTCTTCAAACTCCAGGTAGTCTTCTTGATTCGGCTTGGCGGTAGGGTTGTTTCCGGGTTGAAAATGTTGGGAAGCTTGAGCCCCTGTCCCTCCATTTTGCTGGGCATCAAATTGCGTTTCCATCTGTTTTTTCATTTGTCTAAAGCCCTTACGGAGCTGTCGGCCAGCGATGAATAGGGGAACTACCACCCTGAAAATGAACTGAAAAGCGAAATAGAGTAGGAAAAAGTAGAGAATTGTTTTCATAAAGGGGCAAAGATAAGCCGGGTGAGCCCCTGATTGTTTTTTGGTCAAAAGGTTGGGAGATCGTAAATTTGCATCCTGAAGATGTTTGAAGGGAACGAAGTCGTTCCCTTCTTCTTTTTAGCTATATGGACAACAGCGTGTTAATAAAGGCTATGCAGGAGCGGGTGATCAGCCTGATTGAGGCGGAAAAAGATCTTTTTTTGGTAGAGATACGTATTAAACCTACTAATAATGTGAAGGTGTATATTGATGGGGATCAAGGAGTTAGCGTAGAAAGGTTGGTTTACTACAATCGTAAAATGGCTCGCCAACTGGAGGAGGAAGGGATTTTCCCAGATGGGGATTTTTCCCTGGAATTATCCTCTCCGGGGCTGGATGAGCCCTTGAAAATGCATCGTCAGTATGTTAAAAATGTAGGTCGACCGGTTGAAGTGGTGATGCTGGATGGGATCAAGCAGGAGGGAGTTTTGAAATCGGTAGGGGAAGAGGCGATTGAGTTGGAGATAACAACGGGAAAAGGGAAGAAAATGGTGGTTTCACAACTAACTATTCCATTT